>JBOGNS010000174.1:0-6086 GCA_050747305.1 Candidatus Acidiferrales bacterium
GAATGGCAGGGACCGTTCACCACGCACAGGGCAGGCACGGGGGCCTGCCCCTACTCATGGCGCAGCGCCACCATGGGATCGACGCGCATGGCGCGGCGCGCAGGCAGGCAGCAGGCGGCGAGCACGACGGCGATGAGCAGCGCGGCGATGCCGGCGTAGGTGAGCGGGTCGGTGGGCGCCACGCCGTAAAGCACTTCGCCGAGCAGCCCGGATGCCGCGAATGCGCCGGCCAATCCAAGCAGCAGCCCGATGCCGCCCAGCGTGAGGCCTTGGCGGAGCACCATGCGCACGACATCTGCGGGCCGCGCGCCCAGCGCTATGCGAATGCCGAACTCGTGGGTGCGCCGCGTGATGGCGTAGGAAAGCACGCTATAGACGCCGATGCTGGCCAGCGCCAGCGCCAGCAAACCGAAGATGGATGAGAGCAGGGCCGACGCGCGCTGCGTAGCGAGCGCGCCATTCACGTGGTCGGCCATGCTGCGCGCATCGAAGAGCGGCAGCGCCGGATCGAGCGCGCGCACCTCGGCGCGGATGGCTTCGCGCAGCGCGCCGTAATTGCCGGCGCTGCGCACGATCAGCGTCATGTCCGGCTCGTAGGCCTGCTGATGCGGAGCGTAGATGTACTGTCCGGGCGGCTCGCCGATCTCGCGGAATTGCACGTCGCGCGCCACCGCGACTACTTCGTGCCACACGCCGGCGGCGCGGACGCGCTTGCCCAGCGCGTTTTGCCCGGGCCAGAACTTGCGAGCGAAGGTTTCGTTCACCGCGACTACCCGCGGGTTGGCTTGATGGTCGGCGAGCGTGAAGTCGCGGCCCGCCAGCAGAGGGATGCCCATGGTGGCGAAGTAATTTGCGCCGACGCTGTCGTAGAGCGAGCCGAGCCGTTCATTTTCCGCCGGCTGATAATCTTCAATCTGCTCGATGGACGTGCCACGCGCGCCGCGCCGCATCAGGGGAGGGCGGCGCGCCAGTGTGACGTTGCGCACGCCCGGCATCGCGGCCACATGCTCCTGCAACTGCGCGTAGAAGCGGCGGCCGGCGTCAGGCGTGTAGCCGTTGGGGAAGACGTCGAGGGAAACCATCAGCGCGTCGGAGGTGTCGAAGCCCGGGTCAGCGGCTTTCGCGTTCTGCAAACTGCGAAGAAAGAGCCCAGAGCACACCAGCGTGACTACAGCGAGCGCGATTTGCGCGACGACGGTTGCACCGCGCCACCACAGCCGTCCGGCGGACGGGCCGGACTCTTTCAGCGTGGTGGCCACGTCCACGCGCGATGCGCGCACGGCGGGCACCAGGCCGAAGATCACTGTGGTGAGCAATGACACCAGCAGCGTGAAGCCGAGCACGTAGCCATCCACGCGAAGATTGAAGCCTACCGGCACGTCGTTAAGCGGCAGCAGCGCCTGCAAAGCGCGGCTGGACCACGCGCCCAGCAACAGCCCTGCGGCGCCTGCCATCAGCCCGAGCAACACGCTCTCCGTGAGCAATTGCCGCACCAGCCGCGCGCGGCTGGCGCCCAGCGCGATGCGCACGCCGATCTCGCGCCGCCGCGCGACAGCGCGGGCCACCAGCAGATTCGCTACATTCGCGCACGCAATCAGCAGCACCAGCCCAACCAGCGCCATCAAGATGGCCAGCACGGGAAACATCATGCCGGCGATGCCCAGCGGCGATTCCAGCAGAGCGAACGCGCCGAGGGTTTGGTCGGTGAAAGTGCCGGGATGCTCTTTCTCGATCTGTTGCGCGATCACGTCCATTTCCGCGCGTGCTTGCGCGATGCTGACGCCGGGCTTGAGCCGCCCGACCACGTCGAGCCAGCCCGCGCCGCGGTTCATCACCAAATTGCGGCCCGGCGCGACTACCCCTTGCATCATCGCGGGGACGAAAATATCGAACGCGAGGCCAACGACTGCGCCGCCGAATCCCTCCGGGGCCACGCCGACGATGGTGAAGGGGTGATTGTTGATACGCACTTGCTTACCGGCGACGGCCGGGTCGCCGCCGAAGCGCCGCTGCCACAGGCCGTGACTAATCACGGCGACGGGATGCGTGAGCGGCGACTGGCCTTCCTCCGGCAGAAAGGTGCGGCCTGCGGCGGCGCGCACGCCGAGCACGTCGAAATAGTTTTCGGTGACAATGGTGCCGCGCACGCGCTCGGTTTCGCTGTTGTCCGCAGCAAGATTTACGGTGATGAGTTCCCAGCCGAGGATGCCGGCGAGAGTCTGCGAGCGGGCGTTGAAATCGCGCAGCGTTAGGTAAGCCACGCCCGAGCAGCAGCCGTCGCCTTTGCGGTTCATGGCGGTGAGAATCACCAGCTCGCGCGGGCGCTCGACGCCGGGGAGCGATTCAATGGCGATGGCCTTCATCCACGTAAAAATTGTGGTGTTGAGTCCGATGCCGAGCGCCAGTGTGAGCACGGCGGCGGCGGCAAAGCCGGGATTGCTGCGCAGCGAGCGCAGGGAGTAGAGCAAGTCGCGAGTGAAACCGGCAAACATGAGTGACCATCCTTTCTGTTGCGTGAAGGCTCCGCGGCTTGAAACGGCTTCGTGGTTCGAAACAAATTGATCGATGCGGTCGATGGTGTGATCGAGCGCCGGCCGTGCGTGGCGCGTGTCTGCGCGTTGCACGTCGGCGGCGAATTGCTCCCAATCCGGAATCTCCGCCAGCGCCTGCTGCTGCGCCGCTTGGTCGCTTGCGCCGCGCAGCAGCGCGGTGCGGTAAGCGTCTTCGAGCTGCTGCGCGAGGTCTTCGACGATTTCCGCCTCGCGCTCGGCGAGCAGTCGCGGCAAGCGCAGGCGCTGGCGCACGATTTGTTTCCAGTCGGGCATTGTTTTTCGTAGGGGCAGGCCCCAGTACCTGCCCTCGTTTGTTCGGCTTCACTTGCTACCGCAAATCGAGCGGCCATAGCAAACGCGGCCACCTGATCACTTTGCAGCGCTGCGAAAATGGGGCAGGCACGGGGGCCAGCCCCTACTCGTGGCGTAAGGCGATCATTGGGTCCACGCGCATGGCGCGGCGCGCGGGCAGCCAGCACGCGAACAGCGCGACCATCGCCAGCAGCAGCGAGACGGTCGCAAGTGTGACCGGGTCGCTGGCGGTGACGCCGTAGAGCAAATTTTCGAGCAGCCGCGCGAGCCACAGCGCGCCGAGCAAGCCGATGGCGATTCCGGCGAGCGCCAGCAGCGCGCCTTCGCGCAGGATCATGCGCGCCACGTCGGGCGGCTGCGCGCCCAGCGCCATGCGCACGCCAATCTCATGCGTGCGCTGGAGCACGCCGTAACTCATCACGCCGTAGATTCCCATCGCGGCCAGCAGCAGGCCCACCACGCCGAAGGCCGAGAGCAGTTGCATTGGGAAGCGGCGCGGGCCGGCGGTGGCGTCCACCCACGCTTGCATGGTTTGCACGCGCGAGATGGGCAACTCACGATCAATCCCCGATGCAGCCTTGCGGATGGCGGGGGCGAACGCGGCGGGGGCGGAGGGCGTTTTGGCGATGATGGTCATCGAGGGCCACACCGCTTGGCTGTAGGGGCGAAACATTTCGCGGCGCGCGCGATCGTCCAAGCCGAAATGTTTTACGTCGCCCACCACGCCGACGATGGTGAACCAGGGATTGGTCGAGCGTGGCCCACCCAGCTTGAAGCGCTTGCCGAGGGGATCTTCGTTGGGGAAGTAGCGGCGGACCAGCGCTTCATTGACGATCACCACTTCGGCTGCGCCGATTGTGTCAGCGTGAGTGAAGTCGCGGCCAGCAATCAGCGGGATGCCCATCACGCGAAAATAATTTGGGCAGACGAGCCGATAGGCGGCGCCGGGCGTATTGTTTTCGTCGGCCAGCGTTTGCCCCTCGATCACGAACCCGCGACCGGCGTTCCGGTTGGTGTGGGGAAGGTGGCTGATGGCGCTGACGGTTGCGACGCCAGGCACCGCGCCCACGGTGCGTTCCACGTCCGTACAAAAGCTAGTGCGCTCCGGCATTCCGTAGAAATCGGCCTGCGGCAGCGCGATGTCCAGCGTGAGTATGTTGCGCGGATCGAAGCCGGGGTTCTCGGCGAGCAAGCGCTGGACGCTGGAGATCATCAGGCCCGAGCCCGCGACCACCACCATCACCAGCGCAATCTCCGTCACCACCAGCGCGTTGTGGAAGCGGCTGCGTCCGCCAGCCACGCCGCGGCCGGATTCCTTGAGCGGCGTGTTGGGGTCGGTCCGAGCAGCCTTCCATGCCGGCAGCACGCCAAACAGCAGCGCCGTCAGCAGCGTAAGAGCCAAGGCGAACAGCAGTACGCCGGAATCCGCCCGCGAAGCTTCTGTGATGCGAAACGGCAAATCCAGCAAACCTTGTGGCGCAATCTGAAAGAGCAGCACCGACAGCCACTGCGAGGCGAGCAGTCCTGCCACGCCGCCGATCAGCGCAAGAGAAAAACTCTCTGCGAGCAATTGGCGTGCGATGCGTCCGCGCCCGGCCCCCAGCGCGAGGCGAATCGCAAACTCGCGTTGCCGCGCCGCGCCACGCGCGAGAAACAGGTTGGCGATGTTGGCGCAGGCAATCAGCAGCACAAAGCCGGAAGCGCCGAGAAGCAGCGACAGAATCAGCCGTGCGTGCTGCGTGGCGAAATCGCTGAAGGGCTGCGCCCACACCGTCCAACCTTCGTTGGCGCGCGGATATTGCTTCTCCAGCCGCCGCCCCACCGTGTCGATGTCCGCCTGGGCTTCCGCCAGGCTGACTCCGCGCTTGATGCGAGCGGCCACGCGGAAGGACTGCGACCCACGCCCCTGGTCTTTCTGATTGAAAGCGATCGGCACCCACACGCCGTAAGCCGGCGAGGTGAATTGAAAGCCGGGTGGCATCACGCCGACAAGTGTGCGCGGCTCGCCATTGATGCGAATCGTTTTGCCGACGAGGCTGGGGTCCGCGCCAAATCGGCGGCGCCACAGGCCGTCGCTGATGACTACGACTTTATCCTTGCCGAGTGCCTCTTCGTCTGCGGTGAATGCGCGGCCGAGGCGCGGCCGCGCGCCGAGGACATCGAAAATCGCGGCGCTCACGCGCATGCCGGGCACTTGCTCCGGCTCGTCGGTGCCGGAGACGTTGAAATTGAACTGCTCGAAGGCGGCCATGGCCTGGAAGCTGCGGCTCTGGTCGCGCCAGTCAATGAAGTTGGGCATCGAGGCGATGGTGGTGTTCTCTGGATTCTCGATGCCGCGCAGCCATAGTTGCACGAGCTGCTCCGGCTCGGGATAAGGCAGAGGCTGAAGCAGCAGCGCATCCACCACGCGAAAGAGCGCGACGTTGGCGCCGATGCCCAGCGCGAGTGTGAGAACCGCCACCGCGGCGAAGCCGGGACTCTTGCGCAGCAGCCGCAACGCGTGCAGCACGTCGGAGGCAAAGTCGGCCAGCATTCTGGCGGCGGCGCCTTTTCTTGCGCTTACGTTTTCGATGGAACTCATTGTGCGCTCCTCGATTCCGCGCCGGTTGCGCGTTTCCGATTCGGTGATTTCCTGCGCCAGGCGATTCCAGTCTGCAATTTCGCTTGCGGCCGCGATTTGCGCCTGTTGCTCGTCCGCGCCGCGGGCAAGCGCCTGGCGATAGGCGTCGTCGAGTTGCTGCGCGAGGTCTTCAATAATCTCTTGCTCGCGCTGCGTATTCAGCGCCGGCAAGCGCAGGCGCTCCCGCACGATCTGTTTCCAATTCATCGCTCCGCCTTTTCCAAGTCCCAATTCCGGTTCCATTTTTGGGTCTGCCCCGTCTGCGTTCATCTGCTTCGCTCTGCGTTCATCTGCGTTTTGTCCTCTACTCGTGCCGCAAGGCGATCACCGGCTGCACGCGCATGGCGCGGCGCGCGGGAATCCAGCACGCGAGAAGCGCGACCAGCGCCAGCAGCACAGCGGTGGCGGCAAACGTCAGCGGATCACGCGCGCCCACAGCGCCGTAGAGCATGGTGGTGATCAGGTGCGTGAGCGCCAGCGCGCCCGCGATGCCCGCGACAATGCCAAGCGAGGCGAGCAGCATCCCGCGGCCCACAATCAGCCGAAAGATGTCGCTGCGCTGCGCGCCCAGCGCCATGCGCAGCCCGATTTCATGGGTGCGT
>JBOGNS010000175.1:0-1502 GCA_050747305.1 Candidatus Acidiferrales bacterium
AAGAAGAAATCCGCAGCCGCCGGCGGCAAATCCGCGGATGGCCGCAACACGATCGCCAATTCAGGCGGCTCGGCCGGACGCAAAATCTCAAACGGGCCTGCGCCGCTCACCGCGCCACTCGACGAAATCCGTGACCTGATGTGGAGCGATGTAGGCATCATTCGCAGCGCCGCTGGACTAAGTCACGCATTGCAGAAGCTCGCCGGCATGAAGCTGCCGCGCCCTGCTGGGCCCTCGCGCCAGCAGCACGAGGCCTACAACCTCTGGCTGCTGGCGCAGCTTATCGCGCGCTCCGCGCTGGCCCGCGAAGAAAGCCGCGGCTCGCACTACCGCTCCGATCATCCGCTGCGCAACGACGAGCGCTTCGCCCGCCACTCCCACATCGCCCGCGACCGGGAGGAGTGGTTCGAGTGAACTGGATCTTAGTTTCCGTTTCCTGGGTAGCCATCTTGTTCTCCATCGGGGCCGGCGCTATCTATTTCCTGCTCGCAAGAAAGTATCTTAGACAATCAGCTCGAGGCGCACGGGGCGCCGCGGTACTCGTCTTCGGTCTTTCGTTGTTCTTCAGATGGATTCATGCTGTGCTCAGCCGGCTCTTCGACGAGCCTTGGCCGCTTGATTTGAGCGACGAACATACTGCGTTTCTTCTCTTTGTACCCTTGCTTTCTGCTGGCACCGCGATGTGCACGTCGAAAACAAGCCTAAAACAGGCTGCCATCGTAGCCGTAGTCGCGTTCATGCTGAACACTGGCGTCTTTCTTGCCTTGGGATTTGTGTTTTTCGCGTTTCACTAACTTAACCGTAGCTTCGGGTTTCTAGCGGAATTTCTTTTCCAGCGCGGCGACGGTTTCGAGAATCACGTGCCCGGTGATGCCCAGGCTGCGCGCGCTGATTTTCTCCAGCGTATCCTCGCTGGAATGCCAGGGTGGCGCGCCGACGTAGCTGGCATGGATCAAATCCACGGCTGCTACACCGCGCCGGATGAACGGAATATGGTCATCGCTCATGGCGGTCGATTCGTCAACGAAGTAGCTGCCATATCCCAGCCGTTTCGCGGTGGCCCACACCAGGTCCACCAGCCAGTCGGTGGAATCTTCTTCGCGCTTGAACTGTAGATCCTTGGCGCCGACGATATCCGCGAGCAACAGCGCCTTCACCCGCTTCAGGTCTCCGCTCAGCGACATCTTCGCCGCCAGTTCCCGGCTTCCGTAGGTTCCGTCGATGTCGCTCCACTCGCCGTAGGACTCCTCGCCATCGGTGAAAACGATCCACACGGAAAACTTCAGCGTATCTTTCCGCGCGCACAGCAGCCGCGCCAGCTCCAGCATCACGCCGGAGGAAGAGCCGCCGTCATTCGCGCCCACGAACTGCGGCGCCTCGGGCACTTGCTTGGTATCGTAGTGCGACATCAGCATCACGATGTTCGCGCTCGCGCCGGCTACTTTGCCGACGATGTTGGTCATCTGCACGCGCCCCTGCGGCGTGAACGCGTTAAACGGCAT
>JBOGNS010000176.1:0-3200 GCA_050747305.1 Candidatus Acidiferrales bacterium
ATGAGTAATTTCGTGGGCGGCTGGGGCGGCTTCACGGTATTGGCGTTCCTGGTGGCCAGCTTCTTTGCCATTCGCGCCGCTTACGGAACGCCCAAGGGGAAGTATGCGATTGATGCCGCGCTGCTCAAAATGCCGCTGATCGGCTCGTTGTTGAGAAAGATCGCGGTAGCTCGTTTCACGCGCACCCTGGGCACGCTGATTTCCAGCGGGGTTCCCATTCTCGAAGGATTGGACATCACCGCCCGCACCTCCGGCAATGCGGTGGTCGAGCGGGCGATTACCCAGGTGCGCAAGGCCGTAGAGGCGGGCCGCAACCTGGTGGATCCGCTGAAGGAAACCGACGTCTTTCCGGGCATGGTCACGCAGATGATCGGCGTAGGCGAGCAAACCGGCGCGATGGATGCTATGCTGCAAAAGATCGCGGACTTCTACGAAGATGAAGTCGACGCAGCGGTAAAAGACCTGTTGACAGCCATGGAGCCCATCATGATCGTCTTTCTCGGCATCGTGGTTGGCGGCATTGTAATCTCGATGTACCTCCCGATCTTCTCGCTCATTGGCACGCTGAGCAGGTGATTTGGCCCGGCACCGTTTGTTGCGGGGAGGCAGGACGCGCTCCGACGCAGGGCCCACGGCTCGCTGCTCGTCTTCTGCGAAGCGGGCATCCATGGAACTGAGTGTGACGGCGTCTCCGCTGCGGCTGGCCGCCGGAGTTCAAGAGTGGCTGATCTGGCTGGCGCGTGTGCGTCTGCTGCTGATCACGCTGCTGGTGGCCCTGGTGGTGGCGCTGCGCGAGTTCAACCAGCTCGATGTCCCCACGCGTTATTTCGTCCCGTTGATCCTGCTGTGGTACACCCTGGCGGTAACCTTCCTGATCGTCACCAAGATGATGCCGGAGGCGCGCTGGAACCCGCCGCTGGTGATGATCGTAGACCTGCTGATGATCACCGGCCTTGTTTTCGTTACCGGAGCGCACGAAAGCTACTTTACTTCGCTTTACTTGCTGGCGATCTTGATGGCCAGCGTGCTTTTTGAGCGCAAGGGCGTGTTCGTGATTGCCGCGCTCGGTTTTGTTTTCCTGGGCGCCTTAGTCGAGCTGGCTTATTACGACTACATTCCGCGCACCGCCAGCGCCATGCCCGCGGAGAAGTGGCTGGCCTTCTGGATCTTCACAAACCTGCTGGCGTTCATGGGCGTGGCTTATCTTGGCAGTCTGCTGGCCCACACGCTGCGCCGCAAAGGGCTGGAGCTGGCAGAAAAGAGCGAGGAGCTGGAGGACTTGCAGGCATTCAATGAAGACATTATTGATTCGATGCGCGGCGGATTATTGATCACGGATCTGGATGGCCGGATCCTGCGCCTGAATCGCGCGGGAGAAGAAATCTCAGGCTACCGGGCGGACCAGCTCCGCTGGCAGATGGTGGAGCAAGTGTTGCCGGAGTCTCGCGGCGCCCTCGGCCCGGAAGTGGAGGACGGGGGCGGCCTGCGTCACGAAACGCCTTTCGTGAACGCGTCAGGGCAGGAGCGGTACCTCGGCATTTCCGTATCCGCGCTGCGCACGCGCGCGCGGCGGGCAATAGGATATGTTTTCAACTTCCAGGACCTCACGGAGCTGAAGCGCTTGGAAGTGGAGGTCACTACAAAGGAACGAATGGCCGCGCTGGGCCGGCTCTCGGCGGCGATTACCCACGAGATCCGGCAGCCGCTCACCGCCATGGCCGGCGCCGTGAAGGAGCTGTCGCGGCATGTGCCGTTGGAAGAGGACGAACGGCGGCTGGTGGACATCGTCAACCGGGAATCGGAGAGGCTGAACCAGATTATCGGCGACTTCCTGAATTACTCGCGGGAAAAAACGTACGAGTTTGCGGAGGAGAATCTGGCCGGACTCCTGGACGAAACGCTGCTGCTGCTCGAGCGCCAGCCCGATTTCGACGGCAAGTACCGCATCGAACGGCATTTTCCGCCGCGCGACGTGCGCGTGCGCCTGGATCGCAATCGCATCAAGCAGTTATTCTGGAACCTTTGCGACAACGCCGTGCGGGCTATGCCCGACGGGGGCGTATTGTCCGTGTGGCTGGATGCGGACCTGAGTTGGGTGCGGGTGCGCTTCAAGGATACCGGAGTGGGCTTCGAGCCTCGGCACTCGGGGAAAATCTTCGAGCCGTTTCAAAGCACGTTTCCCGGGGGCACCGGTCTGGGGCTTGCGATTGTCTATCAAATCGTGCAGGCGCATCGTGGACGGGTGCGCGCGCAGTCCGAGCGTGGCCGCGGCGCCGAGTTCATTGTGGAGTTGCCGCGCGCGCTGCAAGCGGTGGAGCGCGCACCGGCCCACGTTTAACAGCCTGAAGTCGGAGGTCAGAAGTCGGAAGTCAAAAATCCGAAGCATCAAGTCCTCGCCGTGGTCCACGCGGCTCGGAATGATGAACCAGCGTCAGCAGGCTGTGTAGCGGGTAGCTCCCGGACGTCGGAAATCGGATTTCAGACTTCTGACTTCAGACTTCTGACGTCCGATTTCCGTGTCTGAGGCACCGACGGGTTATGGCTCATCTGCTGGTCGTTGACGACGAGAAATCAATTTGCGAGCTTCTGGAAATTACTTTTCGCAAGCTCGGCCACCGGGTAGAGACGGCAACTACGCCCGATGCGGCGCGCCGCAAAGTCGAATCGCAAATCTACGACATCATTATTTCCGATATCCGGCTGCTGCCTGACGATCAGGACACCAGCGGGGTGGAGCTTCTGAAGTTTGCCAAAGAGGTTGCGCCGTCCTGTGTGTTCGTGTTGATCACCGGGCTGCCGCGGTTGGAAACCGCGATTGAGGCGCTGAATTTCGGCGCCGACCGGTATGTGATCAAGGGCGACAAACTCACCGATGAATTGCGCCAAGCAGTCGCTCAAGTTGCCGAAAGCCTGCGGCTAAAGCAGGAAGCGGGGCTGCTGCGCCGCGAGTTGCGCCGCCTGACCGGGCTGGACGGCATCATCGGCCGCAGCGCCAAGATGCGCGCCGTCTTCGATCTGATTCAAACCGTGGCGCCGCAATCCAGCCGCGTGCTCATCACCGGCGAAAGTGGCACGGGAAAAGAGTTGGTGGCGCGGGCCATCCACGAGAATAGCAGCCGTTCAGCTGCGCCGTTTATCACCATCAATTGCGGCGCGTTCCCGGAGACGCTGTTGGAAAGCGAACTGTTCGGCTACATGAA
>JBOGNS010000177.1:0-5998 GCA_050747305.1 Candidatus Acidiferrales bacterium
TTTGTATACAGCATGCAGTATTTCGACGGGGTGTCGTTCTGGCTCGAGTCCGCGAATCCGGCTCCGCGGCTGCGGTGCTTCCACTGGCGCGAAAGCCATTGGGCGACGAGGTGTATTCGATTCTGCGGCGGATGATCATCCGCCGCGATCTCCAGCCGGGCTCGCGCATCACCGAGATCGAAATTGCAGAATCGCTCGGCGTCAGTCGTACGCCGGTGCGCGAAGCCTTTCAGCGGCTGGCTTACGACGAGCTGCTGATTTTGCAGCCGGGCCGCAGCCCGCAAGTCAGGCCCATCACCCTGCAGAACATAGACGAAGCCTATCCCCTGATTGCCGTGCTGGAGGGCCTCGCCATCCGCCTGGCTTGCCGCCGCCTCACCGAGACCGACCTGCGCCACATGGAAGACCTGACCGGAGAAATGGAGCGGTGCGGGCGGGCAGGGGACACGGAATCGCTGATGAGGGCGGACAACGATTTTCACGGCGTGCTGCACGAGCGCGCAGCGAACTCCCGTCTGCACGGCGTGGTGGCCGACTTGCGGCGCAGGCTGGAGCGCCTGGAGTTTGTATTTTTTTCCACACCCGCAGCGGTAAAGGGCTCGGTGAAGCGCCATCGCTGGCTGGTCAAGGTGCTGCGCAAGCGCGATCCGCGCGAAGCGCAGAAGGCGCTCGAGTACACCTGGGGAGTGGGGCAGGAATCGGTGCGGCAGTTGGTGGCCGACATGCAAATCGCTTCTGGCGAGCACGCGGACTGGGCCGAAGCGGTGGCGGAGAGTGTCGGTCCAAAGTTCGAAGCCGCCAGTCGCAAACGACAGGGACTCGTGATGCGTCAAACAGGTACAGGTAATGGGGGCTTTAGCAGGTCCATTCGTTTAGCAGGGGTGTGATGGTGGCACAGGCTTTCCAGCCTGTGTCTCGGTCTTGCCAGGATCATTCTTTTTAGGAGGGGTGTAATGAAGCGAATCATCGTTCTATTGGCTTTTGTTTCGTTGATCGTCCTTCCGTGCGCCGCCCAGGAATTGTCAGGGCGCATTGAAGGCGGTGTCACCGACCCGCAAGGCGCGGTGATCCCGGGGGCCAGCGTGGTGGCCACGCACGTGGACACCAACATCGAATACCGCGCCTCGACCAACGAGGTCGGGCGATTTACCATTCCCAACGCTCGCCTCGGCACTTACCGGGTTGCCGTCGAGAATCCGGGATTCAAGCGCGCGGTAATCACCGGAGTGCAGGTGGAGATCGGCAGCGTGGCCAACGTCATCGTGAAGATGGAGCTCGGCGACATCGCGCAGGAGGTCACCGTTACGGCCGACGCCGCGCAGGAAATCGTCAACACCACCAACGCCGAGCTGGGCGCCACCGTGGACCAGAAGCAAATTTTGGAGTTACCCCTCAACGGCCGCAACGCTGCGGAACTGCTCTTTCTGCAGCCGGGGACGTACTACGAGACGGATGCCGACGGCATGGGAAACAAGCTCTTCGTCCACGGCCAGCGGCACCGCTCGATCAATTTCACGCTCGATGGCGTGGATACCCAGGACAACCTCAACCGCGCCTCGTCGGTCATGATCAACCAGCCCAGCCTGGCACTCAGCGCGGAAAATGTGCAGGAGTTTCGCGTGGCCACGGGCATCAGTTCGGCGGAATTTACGCGGGGGGGATCCCAGGTGACTGCCGTAACCCGCGCCGGCAGCAATAATTGGCACGGCTCCGCCTTCTGGTTCCATCGCAACACGATTTTCGATGCCAACGACTTCTTCAATAACATCGCCGGGCAGGAACGGCCGCCGCTGCTACGCCATCAGTTTGGCGGCCGCGTTGGCGGACCGATCTGGAAAGATAGGGCTTTCTTTTTCTTTGGCTACCAGCAGACGCGCGAGAGGCGCGGCATTCCTGTACACCGCGTCGTTTGGTCGCCGTTGGCGCGGCAGGGGATTTTTCAATGGATGGACAGCGGCGGGGCGCTGCGTCAGGTCAATCTCCTGGCGTGTGGCGCTGCCGTGCAGGCCGTCCTCACCCGCGATTGCGTGGATTCGCGCTTCAATTCAGCCAGTCCGGAAGTGGGTGGCGCCAGCAGTATCAGTACCGACGCATTCGTTCAGTCCAATGTCATCGCCAACATGCCGACGCCGAACATCGCGGGCGGCGACGGCCTGAACACCCAAGGCTTCCGATTCAACGCCGACACCCTGACTTTTGAGCACCTGCCGTCGTTCCGGTTAGACTACCGCATCAACGACAAGCACCTGTTCTATGGATCCTGGAACTACACCGATCGCAATATCGTCGGCGACTTCATTAACGGCAGAGAGCCGGTGTGGCCGACGTTGGGCGCGTTAGGTACTCGCGTAACCCACGCCAATGGGTTCAGCGGAACCTTGGTTTCCAATTTTACTCCGACAACGGTCAACGAGTTTCGGATCGGACGCGTCGGCGCGCAGAACCGTTTCGGACGCAACCAGCCGTTCAACGTGCCGTGGACACTCGATTTCGACGATATCTCAGACCCATATGACTTCGACGGCGGCGCCGGCAGCTTCCGTAACAACGTCACTTGGCACCTGCGCGACTCCTATTCGCTGGTGTGGCGCAACCACCAGTTCAAGTTCGGCGGCGAGTGGCGCAAGCGACTTGTGGATAACGTCAGCTTCGCCGAGGTCCTCGAACTGGGCGAGATTGACTTCAACGACTCGGACAGCCCGCCGGGCTTTAGTGGAGCGAATCTGCAAGCCCTGGCCGGCGCCAGCAGTGCGCCGGGCTCCGGCGATCTCAATAACGCCGAGGAGCTACTGAACAACCTCATTGGTTATATCGGGTCGGTCGAAGCGCGCTACACCGTCAACAATATCAACGCTACGGCTTACGAACCTTTCGGCACACCGGAACGGCGCATCTATCAGAACCGCGAGTTCGACGTTTTTGTTCAAGACAATTGGAATCTCCGTTCCAACTTGTCCCTGAACTTGGGTGTGCGCTGGGAGTGGGCGGGAGTCCCGGATGAAAAGAATGGCCTGATCCTTCTGCCCGAGGGCGGCGCTGACGGCATCTTCGGCAACTCCGGGCCAGCCGGCCTTTTCACGCCCGGTACGCTAAGCGGCAAACCATGCGCGATTCTCGGGTCGGCGATCGCGAATCCGACGGGGGCCAACCTGGATACGCTGTTTGACACTTGTGCTGTGGCGAACGTTCCGGGTGGCGGCAAGAACGGCCTCCCGCTCTACAAGAACGATTTCAACAACTTCGGGCCGGTGGTCGGCGTCGCTTGGGATCCCTGGGGCACCGGCAAAACATCGATTCGCGCCGGTTACCGCATCAGCTATGCCCAGGATGTCTTCAGCGTGATTGACGGCAACGTGGATGACAATGCCGGCCTGCTACTCAACCACGATTGCGCCCCCCTGGATGGGACGTGCCAGAATAATTTGGGCGGTGGCACAGCCGGCAACCATCCCCTGCTGCGAGACATCGTGGACAGCTCGGGCAATGTGATTCTGAGCGGACCGTCGCCCGTCCGCTCCCCGCCAGCCTCGTTTACCCTGCCCGTGGTTACCCATATTCAAAACACTGGTGACACGGCGCTCGACCTGCGCGCCTTCGCGAGAAATTTGGGTACTGAGTACTACCACGAATGGAGTTTCGGCATCCAACGCGAACTCTTCCGCAACTGGGCGCTCGAAGTGCGCTACGTCGGCACGCGAGGCGAGGACCTCCGCCGGGTTGCTGACTTCAACGAACTGAACATCACTGCTGTTGATCCCGGAGGGCCGGGCCGGCCCAGTACCGGCCAGACCTTCTTGGACGCCTTCTTGATCGCGCAGCAAAACCTGGCTTGCAACGGCGGTAATCGCTTTGACGATGTGCCGACAACGGCGTGTCCAAATCCGACTCCTAATCCCTTCATGGCGGTGTTGATCAGTCGGGAGCCGGCCCGGTTTCGCGGCGATGGCACGATGATCAGCGCCCTGGAGGAGAATTCCACCGGTGATTGGTTGCAGCGCTACCTGAATTCACTCACCTCCGAGCCTTCCAACCTGCCCGGCACGGGCGATCGCCGTAACGGCGGCGCATTCTATGGATTGGTGCTGCAAGGCCAGTTGCCGCTGAACTTTTTCAACGTCAACCCGTTCCTCGCCAGCGCCAGACAATTGGTCGGTGATGGCTTCTCGACGTATAACGCACTGGAGGTTGAGATGCGCCGGCGCACCGCCGGTGGTTTCGCATTTCAGGGCAACTACACCTTTCAGCGCGGAATTTCGGATTATGACGGCGATGCCAACGAATTGCTGAATGATTCCCGTCCGAGCTCGATTCGCAATCCGCGCTACACTTCTCAGGAGTTTTTGCCGCGCCACATTGTCACCTCGAACTGGATTTACGAGTTGCCGTTCGGCCAGGGCAAGCGGTGGGATTTCGAGAACCCCTTTGCCCGTCGCTTCATCGGCGGCTGGCAGTTTGGAGGGATTATCCAATGGCGCAGTGGCCGGCCGGATGCCATCTACTCCGGCATCGGCACATTCCATCGCAGCGCCGTTTCCGACGAGAACACGGTGGACCTCTCGGCGGCAACCGGCCTGAGCAGCCTGCGCCGTCTCACCGGCCAGCTCAACATCACCACGACCGATTCCAACACGGGGCTGCCACTGCCCGGAATTTTTTGGCTGGACCCGTGCCTGTCCTCGCAGCAAGCCGGCGCCCTCACCGGCGGTCCGTGCACGGCCGATCCCAACGCGCTGCGCGGGCTCTTCACCCTGCCGCTGCCCGGTGAACTCGGCCGGTTGCCGCAAGCGGGCCTAATCTTCGGCCCGCGGCGCTTCGTCTTCGACTTCAATCTGAGCAAGCGCACCAAGATCACTGAGTCCACGGAAGTGGAGTTCCGCTGGGAGGTATTCAACGCCTTCAACAACGTGAACTTCCAGAACCCGGGGACCAACATTTTCGACAACGATTTCGGGCGCATCTTCCGCACCATCACGCGGCCTCGCGAGATGCAGTTCGCGCTGAAGATCAACTTCTAAGGCAGTGGCGAGTGGCGAGTGGCGAGTGACTAGCAGCTCGCTCGACGAAACCGAGCGGCCCGGCAATGCAAATCGCCGGGCCGTTTCGCTTGTTGGCGGGCGGTTTGACGTAGACAATTGAGCCATGAAGAGTGGCGAGCGCTGGACGGTACAGATTGGCGATGAGGAGACGACGGCGGTGTACGAAGCCGCAGAAGGCGGCAGCGCCGGTGTTACCTACGTGCAGGCGCACGGCGCGGGCGGCAGCATGGACGACCGGAGCACCGCGGCAGCCGCAACCACCCTGCGCGCCTGCGGGCTGGATGTGGTTCGCTTCAATTTTCTTTATCGCGCCAAAGGTTCCAGCCGACCTGACCAGATGCCAAAGCTTCAGGCTTGCTTCGCGGCGGTGGTGGATTCGGTGCGCAAGCGGCTGAACCTGCGAACCGGCCGGCAGGATGCCGGTACTGCGAGGACGAAGCCGCAAAACCGCCGGCAGGATGCCGGCATTACGAAAGTGCTGATTGGCGGGCGTTCGATGGGCGGGCGCGCCGCTTCCATGATGGCGGCCGAAGGCTTTGTGTGTGACGGCCTAATTTTGCTCGCCTACCCGCTGCACCCGCCCGGCCAGCCGGAAAAAATGCGCGACGCGCATCTGGCGCAAATCCGCGCGCCGGTGCTGTGCTTCAACGGCACGCGCGACGATTTCTGCCGCCGCGATCTGATGGACGCGGTGGTGGCCAAGCTGCCGCCCACCTGGACCATGCACTGGCTCGCCGAAGCCGACCACAGCTTCCGCGTGCGCAAATCCTCCAGCCGCACCGATGCGGATGTGCTGGATGAAGTGGCGCGCGCCGTAACGCAGTGGCTAGCGGCGAGTGGCTAGTGGCTAGTGACGAGTGGCTAGTGCTCACCGCAGAGGACGCAGAGGACGCAGAGGAAATAGATACTCTCGATCAACGCCCCAGCCCAATGTATCCCGTGGTTACGGGGAGACCGGAAAC
>JBOGNS010000178.1:0-2517 GCA_050747305.1 Candidatus Acidiferrales bacterium
GCCCGCGCTATTTTGAAACTCTCAGCATCCCGCTGCTGCGCGGCCGCACGTTCACCGAAAGGGACGTTGCGGGCGCGCCGCAGGTCGCCATCGTTGACGAAGCCTTCGTACGCCGCCATTTCCCCAACGAAGATCCGCTGGGCCGCGGCATTGACATCGGCAACGGCACCGACGGCTTCTACGAAATCGTCGGCGTCGTCGGTGACGTTCACCACAGCGGTTTGGACGCGACCGCCGATCCCACCATGTACGTGCCTTACGCGCAGGACAATTTCAGCAGCATGTGGATGCTGGCGCGCACCTCCGGCGCCCCGGCACAATTGGCCGGCGCCGCGCGCTCCGCAGTGCACGAACTCGACCGCAGTCTCCCGGCATTCGCCATTCAGCCGCTGGCCGACGTGGTTGACGATTCCGTAGCGCAGCGCCGCTTCTCCATGCTGCTGCTGGCGCTCTTCGCCGGGATCGCCCTGTTTCTCGCGGCAGTCGGGCTCTACGGCGTGCTTTCTTACACGGTGAGCCAGCGAACGCAAGAGATTGGCCTGCGCGTTGCACTCGGGGCGCAGCGCGGCGACTTGATGCGCATGGTTGTCGGCCACGGCCTGCGTCTCACGCTGATTGGTGTTCTAGTCGGAATGGGCGGGGCGCTTGCGCTTGCACGCTATGTAGCCACGCAATTATTCGACGTAACACCCTTTGACCCAGTCAGTTACGCCTCCACTGCGCTGGTGCTGCTCGCCATCGCCTCGCTGGCCTGCTACATCCCCGCACGCCGCGCACTGCGCGTCGATCCCATTATCGCCCTCCGCCACGAATAGCGCTGGCCTTGCGCCGCCTATCGATACGGCGATTGACATACCTTATCGCCATCGATTATCGTGTGGTATGGGAGGGCTTCATGTCGCACGAGGTCACCGTTTCACCCAAATTTCAGATTGTCATCCCCAAGGAGCTTCGCGAGCGCTATCGGCTTAAGCCGGGCCAGAAGTTGATCATGCACGATCTACTAGGGGGCATTAGCCTCAGCGTACCACGCCCGCTGAACGAGTTGCGTGGCATGTGCAAGGGAATGAAATGGAGCCTGGATGACCGCGACCATACGGAGCGCTTCTGATCTCGTACTCGTTGACTCGTTCGGCTGGATCCAGTTCTTCGGCGACGAGCCCGGCGCCGAAAGTTACTATCCGTATTTGGATCGTCTCGAATCGCTCTTGGTTCCGACCATCGTGCTGTACGAAGTCCTAAAAAAGATCTACCGAAGCTGGGGAGACACGCAGGCGCAGGCTTTCCTTTCGCGCGCTTTGCGCGCTCGCGTTGTTCCTCTTGATGAGCGCCTGGCCGTGGCGGCAGTCGAGATCAGCCTTACTCACAAACTCGCGATGGGCGACGCGATCATCTACGCCACGGCGCGACATTTCGCCGCCGAGTTGGTTACCTCAGATCCTCACTTCCAGAATCTGCCGGGAGTCACCATCATTTAGCAGGAGGACTGGCATGCACGCTGTCAAACTTGTCGCCAGACTTCAAGATCGAGATTCCGCAGGAATTGCGCGACCGCTTGGAATTAAAGCCCGGCCAGGAACTCTATCTATTCGAGCGCGACGGCCAAATCCGCATCGCGCGCCGTCGCATCGAGCAACTCTTTGGAATCGCGCCAGGAATCAAGGTGGAAAGACACCGACCGCGACCGCAACGACCGCTATTAGACCCGGTTTCTGTGACCCATTGGTCTGCCTTAACTGTGTTTATTTTATTTATCTGTGTTCATCCGTGTTCATCTGTGGCTAGCTCTTCGCTTGCCTTGACCGCTGCGCGAGCGCGCCTGTAAGCTTGAAAATTCTCTCGCGCGCGAGGCTCGCACTGTGACCGACACAATCCAAATCACCTTCCCTGACGGCTCGGTCAAGCCGTTCCCGCGCGGCACCTCGCCCGCCGACATCGCAAAGCAAATTTCGCCGCGCTTGGCCAAAGAAGTGCTCGTCGCGTGTTTGGGCGAAGGCAACAACGCCGTCGAAGAAGAGCGTCTATGGGACCTCGCTCGCCCACTCGAAGCCAGCACCAAGCTCGCGTTGCTCAAGCCCGACGACCCCGACGCGCTCTACGTGATGCGCCACTCCTGCGCGCATCTGCTCGCCGCCGCCGTGCTCGAACTTTACCCGGAAACAAAATTTGGCATCGGCCCGCCGGTCGAAAACGGCTTCTACTACGACTTCGCGCGCGACGAACCGTTCACTCCCGACGACCTCGCCCGCATCGAAGCCAAAATGCGCGAACTCGCTGCCGCCGACATCCCCAACCAGCGCCGCATGCTCCCGAAAGCCGACGCGCTCAAGCTCTACACCGATTGGCCGCAGCAATTCAAATGCGAGCTGATCGAAGAAAAAGCCGCCGGCCAGTCGCAGGTGTCCTTCTATCAGTCCGGCAAGTTCATTGATTTCTGCCTCGGCCCGCACATCCCTTCCATGGGCCGCCTGAAAGCTTTCAAGCTGATGAGCATCGCCGGCGCGTACTGGAAGGGGC
>JBOGNS010000179.1:0-9220 GCA_050747305.1 Candidatus Acidiferrales bacterium
GGAATACCCGCCGCCCCTTGTATCGAAACCTCCAACACTTTTAGAACAAGTGGCTTAAGCGCGTTGTTACAAAATGTATCATTTATTTTCAAGGGCTTAGAGGCTGGGCATATCCGTTTCTGCAGGAACGCAACGCGCGCGGCAGCGGCCGGGCCAAGGGCTATCTTCGCTTCGCAGAGCGGGCCGAGAATCATAGGCTGTCATTATAGCTTATAGTCACAAACTCTGTCAAGTGTTTTCTTGTGTTTCTTCGCTCGCGTCCAGCGGCTCAGGCCAGGCAGCCGAGCTGGCAGGACGCGCGAGTGCCCGGGCGGGGTTGCTACTTGACCAAAGGGCGAGCATTTAACAGGAGAGGGATGGGGATTCGAGGCTCTGCGCCGTAAATTCCAGAACGGCCTTGATTTGGTCGCGAGTCAAACCGTCATACAGCGCTGCAACTTCGTCCACGGTGAGGCCATCTTCGAGATTCTCGAAAACAGCGGCTACCGGGATGCGCGTTCCGCGGAAGACCCAAGCGCCGCTTACTTTTCCAGGGGTGCTTTCCACGGCGGCACATTGTGACCAATCCAGCGCCATTCGTGGTTCTCCTCACACCATCATAGCGGAGAGTTCCCCGCGTACATAGGCCGCGTTCAAAGAGCGATGGGCGCGAATCTGCGTCACGGGCTGCGCATCCGCGAAGTGCCGGTGCGCTGGTCGCACGACCCCGCCACCAAAGTGCGCGTGTTGAGTGACGGTCTCGCCATGTTCGCCGACCTCTTCCGCATCCGCTGGCACGCCCTCCGTCACCGCTATCCAACGTAGCCGTGACCTTGGGTCTTACGACTCACTCAGTCCCAGGACGCACGTCCAGCCTTTTGGTAATTTTTTCCAGACTCCACCAACCTCTGGACCCAGTCCATGAACTCAGATCGCAACACCATGCCGTTTTTTACCCGAAGCTCGTGATTCCATAACGGCGTGCGGCCAAACCAGCAGTTGGTTCCACCGTGGCTGTCTTTCGTCGGCTCAAACATGCAGCGGGCCGTTCTGGAATTCGAAGGAATCTGAGCACCGAGAATGCATTCACGCAGGATGGCTCTTGCGTCCAGCTCGGATACATACAAGTCGTCATCATTAACCGGCGAGCCGAAGGATCCAGAAAGTTTGTTCTGGGCGATAGGCGTGACAGGCTGGGCAGACATGTGCGAGACGGTGAGGAAGCTCTGCGGGGCCGGATCCGATTCCTGCGGTCGGCGCCGAGGATGGATGAATTCGCGTGTTATGACGTTGCAGCATCTTGCTAAAGCCTGATCCTCAGAGCTTCCATAACACAGTCGAACTTTCCGCACGCCCACTCGGCTCAGATCGAGCCGCGTGTTAAGGGCCTGCTCGATTCCCACGAACTGCTCAGCTTTCTGGGAACTAGCTTTTTCTCTCAGAAGAGTGACAAACACGACCAACGTGTCGTCGATTTTGTAGCATGCGGAACTCTTGGACTCGGTGTAGTTATCGGCCATGAAAACCGAGCAGATGTCTCCTAGGAGCTTTTTCGGGTTGGGATTCGGATCGACCTCGACGATCAGTTCAACGGTCCGAGACTCTTCGTTACAAACAAGTACGTCAACTTGGGCAATCTGGTTGCTTCGCCCCTTACGAGCCATCTTTGGCCCAAGGTACAATCCTAACGTTTCGCGAGCTTCCGTTACGTGATCGCATCTCACTCTTAATGATTTCGACCAGCGGTTCTCTTGAAGCCAACGGCAGAGCCCCTCAATGACCGTATACTGGTTCATGAAATTAGCCCCCGGGACGTGCGTCTTTTTCGTCGACCAGGGCACCACCCTACGACCAAAGTAAAACCACAATCAAGCAAAAAGCGACAAGGGCCGCGCATCTCAAGCAGGAATGGGTTGATGTTGCGATCCCCGCTCTTGCTATCTAGTTGCACTGGTTGATCTTAGAAGCTGAGGGTGAAGCTGTTTTTGGCCAGCAGGGCGACGAGGTCAGGCTCGGGGAGATTCCACTGGATGTTGAGTTGGTCGCCTTGGCGGGCGACTTGCATTTGCTGGAGCGCGCGGGAGAGATCGGGATTCTGGTTGTTGAGGGCGAGAGCCTGATAGGCGATGGCGGCCTGCGCGGCGGTGGAGAAGAGCAGCGCATCCTGCTGATCCTTGCAGCGCAGCGCGGCCAGCGCCTGGAGGCCGTTGCGCAGCTCGAAGCGCAGCCACGCGCTTTGCATGCCGGCAGCCACGGCGTCGAATCCGGAAACTTGCGAGGCGCCGGGCAGCAATTGCTTGAGGGCGAGGCCGGTAAAGCGCTTATCGAGCGCGACCCACATAGGCGCGCGACCGTTCAGCTCCTGCATGAGCGGCTGGAGCGTGGTGTTGTTGAGCACGCTCGTGCCGCCTTGTGCGCGCCGCGTGACGATTTCTTCCGCCGGACGCCGCCAGCCAAATACCGCCGTCGAAGAGTCGAGGAAGGCGAAGACAAACTCGTCGCCGCCTTCGGTGCGCCCGAGGCTGACGAGCAGCGCGCCGCCGGGCTTCGAGACGGCGAGCTTCATCTGGCGGGCGTGGCGTTCGACGTCGTCGGGCGAGAAGCTGCCTTCGGCGACGCCGACCAGCTCGATGGCGCTGCCCTGTTCGGCAGGGATGAAGGCCCAGCTTAGCTGGCGCACTTGCCGCTCGAAGTCCATGCCGAGCGCGTTGGTCCACTGCTCGAGGCTGCGAAATTGCTGCGGTAATACTTGCGCTTTGAGTTGTGCGTAATGCGGCGAGCCGCGCAGCGCCTGCAAATCCACGAAGATGATTTCGCCGGTGCGCTGGGGGTAAAGCGCGAGTACCTGGTTGGCCAGCGATTGCGCGGAGGCGGGCGATGGCGGCGCGGCGGCAATCGCGAGGGCTGCCGCGGCGGAGAGAATCAGGAGGCGAATCGGGCGGCGTAAAGCCGCCCCTACGTATCGCGCGGCGAGAATCACTTTGCGTTTCATGGGCGGTCTACCTCTCGAGGCGAAAATGCGGGCGGATTCACCGTAAACGCTGGCTGGCAGGGTGTCAAGACGCGCGCAAGTCGGCGTTGCGTTCAATGTAGCGCCGGGTTTCAGCCCGGCACTTTGCATTTCAGCGCGGGCATCTTGCGCGATCGGCGCAAATGCCGGCTTAAAGGCCGGCGCTACATCCGGATTTTTTTGTTGTAGTAGAAATAGACTTGCATGCGCTCGAGCAGGTGGGCCCACATGCGGCGGTCCGATTCGTGGAAGCCGCTCGAAGTGCCAAGCTGCTCGAGCGAGACCAGCGCGCCATAAGGCGTTTTCTCGGCGGAGAGGCGCACCTCGCGCGGGCGGTTGCCGGCGCCCCACGTGAAGGCAACGCGGCGGCCCTTGTTGATTTCGAGGAAGCGGCCGGACTCGGTCATGCCTTTGCGCTCGTTGCGCTGCCACTCGTAAGCGCCGCCGGGCTTGGCGGTAATTTTCGCTTTGCCGGGAAGCAGCTTACTCATGGCGGAGGCGCTGAGCCATGCGGCGGTGACTTGCGCGGGCGTGGCTTTCACCAGGGTGCGCAGGAAAACTTGTTCGTTGAAGGGCGGGCGTTCGAGCAACGTTTTGAGCTTGAGCAGGAAGTCGGCCCAGCCGCGGCGATACGCTTCGAAGTCGTAACCGCGCGGCACTTCGCTTTGCACGGCCGTGACGAGCGACGCGTCGCCATCGCCCTTCACCGTAAGCACGGCGGTGGATTGGCCCGCGCCGCCCAGCACCAGCGTCGAGCCGGGCACCACGTCGAGCATCTGACCGCGCCAGGTGTAGGCTTGCTGGTCCTTGCGCGGCGCGGCTTTGGCCCACACGTTCCATTGCCAGACGAAAGGCTTGCCCGGGCGCGGGTCAATTTCCACGTGGCCCATGATCACGTCGCCGAGAATGCGCGGGCTGGTGATGGCCTCCCAGGCGCGCGCGGGCGACACGGCAATCGCGAGCGATTCGACGATGGGCTCGGTTGCTTTGGTTTTTTTGGCCATTTGTTCCTGCGGGAGTTCACTCGCTACGCAGCGGAGTCGCTCGCCCATTCTACACCCGCGTGCTGCGAGGCGCGCCGCATTGCTGCTATATTGCGGGGTGGCACAGGCTTTTAGCCTGTGCATTTTTCTTCGCTGCACATGGATTGCATAAGCCTTGATCGCCGCTGAAGCTATCCGCGAAAAGAAGCGCGCTGCACTGGAATCGGTGGGCTCGTCGATGCTGCTGGTGTTCATGAAGGTGGCGCTGGCGGTGACCACCGGCAGCCTGGGGATTCTTTCCGAAGCGCTGCACTCGAGCCTGGATTTAATCAGCACGGTGATCACGTACATGTCGGTGCGCATTTCCGACAAGCCGGCGGATGCGGAGCATCAGTTTGGCCACGCCAAGGTGGAGAATTTTTCGTCGTTTGTGGTGACGGGGCTGCTGCTGGGGGCGGCACTGTACATCGTGTGGGAAGCTTTTCAGCGGATGCTGTTCCGCGACGTACACATCGAGCCGAGCGTCGTCGCGCTGGTAATCCTGGGAGCGACCATTGTGGTGGATGCGGTGCGCGCGCGGGCGCTGCGTCGGGTGGCGCGCAAGTACGGCAGCGAAGCGCTGGAAGCCGATGCGCTCCATTTCTCCACGGACATCTGGAGCACAGTGGTGGTGATGCTGGGCATCGCCGTGGTGTGGGCAGGCGAGCGCTCCGGACTGCCGTGGCTGCGTTACGCCGACCCGGTGGCGGCGCTGATTGTGTCCGGCGTAATCATCTGGGTGGGCGGGCAATTGGGGCGGCGCAGTCTGGATGCGCTGCTGGACGCGGCGCCCACCGGCTTGCAACAGCGCATCGCCACGGCGGTGAACAATCTCGATGGCGTGCTGGCCACCGAGCGGCTGCGCGTGCGGCGCGCCGGCAATCATCACTTTGTAGACATCACCATCAGCGTGCCGCGCACCCGTACGTTCGAGCAGGTACACGCGGTAAGCGATGCGGTGGAGAAGCGCGTGCAGGAAATTATTCCCGCTGACGTGATGGTACACATGGAGCCGCGCGCGCATGCGGGTGAGCACGTGTTCGACGTGGTGCGCGCGATTGCGCTGCGCAACGGGCTGGCGATTCACGAACTGTCAGCGCATCAGATCGACGGGCGGCTGTTTCTGGATTTGCATTTGGAAGTGGATGAGGAGTTGAGCCTGCGCGAGGCGCACCGGCACGCGACGCTGCTGGAAGAGGAAGTGTTGCGCGAGGCGGGCGTGGGTGGCGTGAATATTCACATCGAGCCGCTGGGCGCGCACATTGCGAACGCCGACGAGATGCAGGAGTTGTCGCGCGCGGTGCAGCAGTTCATCAACAGCCTCGGTGCGGAATACCACGAGCTGGTGAACTGCCACGAAGTGCATGTGCGGCGCGCGGAGAACAAGATTCTGGTGTCGTGCCATTGCGCGATGCAGGGTGAGCTGCCCATCACGCAGATCCACGATGTGACCGCCGCGCTGGAAGACCGCGTGAAGGAACGCTTCGCGCAAATCGCGCGGGTGACGATCCATCCCGAGCCGCCGGAAGAAAGCTGAGTCGGTGGTCGGTGGTCGGCGATCGGCGGTTGACCGGCTTCGAGTTAGGTTCACGTGACCTCCGGCTCTCAGCGTCATATTTTCGACTTCGGTTGCGGCGCCGCCGCGCTGTGTTAGTCTCTTGGATTTGACTTCGATGCTTCAACTTCGCAGTGGTGTGGCATTGTCGATGCTTCTTTTTGCCGGCGTCACATTGGCGCCGCGGGCGGCCCAGGAGAGCGGTGCGTCGCTGGTGATGCCCGAGGAGAAGCATCTGCGGAATGTGCGGCAGCTCACGCATAGCGGGGAGAATGCGGAAGCGTATTTTTCGGCCGACGACCGGCAAATTATTTTCCAGTCGCATGAAGGGCCGGGCTGCGATCAGATCTACACGATGGCGATTGATGGCGCGGGACGACGCATGGTTTCGACCGGCAAAGGGAAGACCACCTGCTCTTATTTTTTCCCTGGCAGTAAGCGCGTGCTCTATGCCTCGACGCATGGGGCGGGAGCAGAGTGCCCTGCGCCGCCGGACTACAGCCGGGGCTACGTGTGGAAGATGTACCCGGAGTTCGACATTTACACGGCGAAGGCGGATGGGAGCGACACCCAGCGGCTGACGGCGACGCCCGGGTATGATGCGGAGGCGACGGTGTCGCGCGATGGGAAGAAAATTGTGTTCACGTCGGCGCGCGACGGCGACCTCGACATCTACACGATGGACGCGAACGGGAAAAACGTGAAGCGGCTCACGAATGAGGTGGGCTATGACGGCGGCCCGTTCTTCTCACCTGACGGCAAAAAGATTGTTTATCGCGCGCATCATCCCCAGACGGCGGAGGAGATTGCCGATTACAAAGAGCTGCTGAAGAACCACACGCTGCGGCCTACGCGCTTTGAACTGTGGATCATGAATGCGGACGGCTCGGATAAGCGGCGGCTGACGGATTTTGGGGCGGCCAGCTTCGCGCCATTTTTCCACCCGGACGGCAAGCGCATAATCTTCGCATCGAACCTGCACAACCCGCGCGGGCGCAACTTCGACCTCTATCTGATTCATGCGGACGGCACGGGGCTGGAGCGCGTGACGTGGCATGAGATGTTCGACAGTTTCCCGATGTTCAGCTCCGACGGCAAGCGGCTGGTGTGGGCCAGCAACCGCAATCAGGCCAAGCCCGGCGATACGAATATCTTCATCGCCGATTGGGTGGAGTGATGCTCGTCCCTTCGTAGTTCCATCTGTGTTCCTCCGTGCTCATCTGTGGTTTCCAAGCCTTTTGTGTTAATTTGCTGCGGCGATGAAGCGGATCGGCATTTTGCTGAGCGGGCGCGGCTCGAACTTCGAAGCGCTGGCGGATAGCGTGGCGGCAGGCCGCATCCCCGATGCGGAGATCGCGCTGGTCATCAGCAACCGCGAGGGCGCGCTGGGGACCGCAAAGGCGCAGGAGCGGGGGATCGCAACGCGCGTGATCCCGTCGAAGGGCCTGCAGCGCGAGGAGTATGACCGGCTGGTGGCGGCCGCGCTGAAAGAGAAGAGTGTGGATCTGGTGTGCCTGGCGGGGTTCATGCGGCTGCTGTCGCCGTATTTTGTGCGCGAGTTTCCCAACCGCATACTGAATATTCATCCCTCGCTGCTGCCGGCGTTCCCGGGCTTGGAGGCGCAGAGGCAGGCGTGGGAGCACGGCGCGAAGTTCACCGGCTGCACGGTGCACTTCGTGGATGAGAATCTGGATGCCGGGCCGATCGTGGCACAAGCAGTCGTGCCGGTTCAGGACGACGACACGCCGGAAGCGCTGGCGGCGCGGGTGCTCGAAGAGGAGCATCGCATTTACACGGAAGCGGTGGCGCTGGTGCTGAGCGGGAATTTTCGCATCGAAGGCCGCCGCGTGCTTCACACTCCACAGAAGGGAGCGGCGGGGCGTTAGCCGGCAAACACGCGACAAGACACTCGTGGGTACCACCTTCAAACCCGTGGACGAGCAGCTTGCCTACCTGCGCAAGGGCGCGGCGGAAATCATCCCGGAAGATGAGTTTCGCGCGAAGCTCGAGAAGTCAATCACGAGCGGCAAGCCTTTGCGCGCGAAGCTCGGTGTGGATCCCACCGCGCCCGATTTGCACCTCGGCCACACGGTGGTGTTGCGCAAGCTGAAACACTTTCAGGATATGGGTCATACGGCAATTTTCCTGATCGGTGATTTCACGGCGATGGTGGGAGACCCGACCGGCCAGAGTGAGACACGCCCGCCGCTCAGCCGCGAACAGATCGAAGTGAACACCAAAACTTATCTTGCGCAGGTGTATCGCATCCTGGACCGCGAGCGCACCGAAGTGCGCTACAACAGCGAGTGGCTCGACAAGCTCACGAGCCATGAGATCGTGCGGCTATGCGCGAAGTACAACGTGGCGCGCATGAGCGAGCACGAAGACTTCCGCACGCGGCTGGCCAACCAGCAGCCGGTTTCCATCCACGAATTTCTCTACCCGCTGCTGGTGGCTTACGACTCGGTCGTGCTGAAGGCCGACGTGGAACTTGGCGCAACCGAGCAGAAATTCAACCTGTTGATGGGGCGCGACATTCAGCGCGAGTACGGCCAGGAATCACAGGTTGCAGTGACCATGCCGATTCTGGTGGGGTTGGACGGCAGCAGGAAGATGTCGAAGAGTTTGAACAATTACGTGGGCATTACCGAGCCGCCGGACCAGATGTACGGCAAGATCATGAGAATCAACGATGAGCTGATGTGGTCGTACTACGAGCTGCTCACCGACCTGAATTCGGTGCAGCTCAGCTTGCTGCGCGAACAGGTGCGCATGGGAAACCTGCATCCGATGCAGGCCAAGATGGATTTAGCGCGCATGATTGTGAGCGATTTCCACGGCGCGCCGCAGGCGACGCACGCGCAGGCGCAGTTCGAGAAGAAGTTTCGCGATCGCGACAGGAGCGCTTCAGCGGCGAAGGTGCTGGTCGGTTCGGAAGCCTATCGCGATGCGAACGAGCCCGCGAAAGCGCGCACCAAACTGGCGCGGCTGGTGGCGCAGCTTGGCAAAGTGTCACGCGCGGAGGCGGAACGGCTGATGAAGCAAGGCGCGGTGGAAGTGGACGGCGAGAGGATCAGTGATCCGGCCGCAGACATTGACTTGAGCGACGAGCGTGAATTCCTGCTCAAGGTTGGGAAGTTCACAGCACTGCGCGTGAGCGTGAGCGGATTGCGGGGACTGTAGCGGCGACCTTCAGGTCGCCACTTTGGTCCCGCCATACCAAAAGAATGGCGACCTAAAGGTCGCCGCTACACTCCTGGAAGATTCCGCCGCCGCGGAATCCTAGGCACGCTCGGCGAGCTTCTTCAGTTTGGCGAGCCAGGCGCGGTCGCGGCGGGCAACGGCATGGCGCGTGAACAGCGAATCGAAGAGCCGGCCGAGCCGCCCTGCGGGCTCGTATTCGTCGCACATCTTTAAGCGGGTTACGTTCGCTTCTGCCGCCAGTTCCCACCGTTGCATTCCGCGGATGCCGTAGGCGTCGTGGAAGCGCCATTCCAGCAGGCGCCGCGGTTCGAAGGCGCTGATCACCGCAGTGAGTTCAACGTTGCTGCCGCCGATACGGCCGCTGATGCGAACGATTTGCCCGAGAGCAAAGTCTGAAGCGCCACCCTGCACTTCGAGTTTCGCTTTCACTTCCGGCCCGTACCAGTAAAC
>JBOGNS010000180.1:0-4065 GCA_050747305.1 Candidatus Acidiferrales bacterium
ACGATGATCGCGGGGATCACGACGAAGCGCTGCGCCGGAAACGCGAACCACGCGATGACGATGAGAATGGTGCGGCTGATAGCGTGAAACAGTCCCACCGGGTGCTGCAGCATCCACGAAAACGGAACCCACATCAGCCCTGCCAGCACGCCGACGCTGAGCGGAAGCGACGATCGCTCGACCAGCCAAAAGGGAATGGCAATCGCCCACACCAGGCTGGCCATCAAGATACTCAGGCCGAAGAGACGGTCCAATTCGTTGTGAGTTTTCAGCACATCTTCGCCCACGAAGCGCCCCACCAGGATGCCCAGCGGAAAAATCATGCCGGTGCAGATGAACAGCGCGATGGAGGCCGGTCCCGCGCGGAGTTGAGTGCCCAAGATTCCCGCGACCGCCCAGGCAATGGCGCCCGCAATGGGCATAGCAATAAAGCGGCTGTTGCCAAATTCGGCCCGCAATTCGCGCAGCGTCGGATCGGATGACATGTCCAAGCCTCCGGAGAGTTTCTAGCTTTGATTGTTCACCGTTCAGGGGCACGCTCATGACTATGGCGGGAAGATTACGCCGGCGCGATGGCGACTTCAAGCAGGCTGGAGAGTCTTGCTGAATCTTCTCCGAATCTAAGGTTGCTCGCCAAGATGATGAGCTAATATGAGCCAAACCATTCGCAGGAGGAACCCATGAGACGCGCGCTTCTCTCGTTGTTGGTCATGGCTGCCTGTGCCGCAGGGCTGGTTGCGTCGGCAGATTCACAACGGAAAATACAAAACCAGCGCTCGCTGACCATCGACATGCACATGCATGCCTACACCGCTGAGCAGGCCGAGGATCTGCCGGTAGCCCTCTGCGCGCCCATGGTGGCGCATCTTCCCGACGGGGATCCGAGCAAACCGTGGCGAGAAAAGATGGCGTCCTGGCTGAAGGAACCCACATGCCCCAATCCCATCTGGTCGCCATCCACGGCTGAGGAAGTGATGGGACAGACCATCGCCGTCATGGAGCGAAACAATATTCTTGGCGCATTGAGCGGGTCGCCGGAAACGGTGCGCCAATGGAGAAAAGCCGCGCCGGGCCGATTCATTCCTGCGCTTCGTTTCCAGATTGGCGGCGAACCTCCCCCGGGCGGCGAAGGTTCGGGCGCTCCCGGCGTTCCAGCGCCGATCTCGGTGGAGGAGTTTCGCCGGCTGGCCGAGAACGGGGATATCGCCATTCTGGGTGAGGTCCTGAACCAATACGCAGGCGTTGGCCCGGATGACCCTCGCTTCGAACCGTATCTCGCTGTTGCCGAAGAACTGGACATTCCCGTGGCCATCCACATGGCCGAGGGCCCTCCTGGGGCAGCCTATTTTGTCTACCCAAAGTACCGCGCGCGGCTGACCAGCCCATTCCTGCTGGAAGAAGTGCTGATTCGCCACCCGCGGTTGCGCGTCTACGTGATGCACTACGGCTCGCCGCTGATTGACGAGATGATTGCCATGCTCCTGGCGCATCCGCAGTTGTACGTGGACCTCGGCGGCAACCAGTGGATGTATCCGCGCGCGTACTTCTACGGTCAGCTCAAGCAGCTTGTGGATGCCGGCTTTGCCAAGCGCATCATGTTCGGCTCGGACCAGATGTTCTGGCCCGGAGTGATGGAAGCGACGATTGCCATCACCGAAGAGGCGCCATTCCTGAGCGAGGAGCAGAAGCGCGACATCTTTTGCCGCAACGCAGCCCGCTTTCTCCGCCTCGGCCCCGCAACATGCGATGAGAGGCCTAAGGAGAAAAAATGATTCTGCGTTGCGGTCCAACCAAGGCCTCGATCCCTATTCGCCTTTGTGTGCCGGTTTTGATGCTCTGCTTCGTTCTGCTTGGCTTTGCAAATCCGTCCCCATCGCCTGCGTTCCCGCGTTCAGCCGGCGTGACGAATAAGGAACAGCAGAACCTGCTGGCGCGCGCCAAGGCGCTGCACAAGCGAATGATCACCGTTGACAGCCACGCAGGATTCACCAGCGATCCGCTTCGGTCGTGTGGAGCCACAGACCTGCAGGTGGATTTCCCTAAAATGAGGAAGGGAGGACTGAACACAGTTTTCTTCACCGTCTGGGCCGGGCAGCAAAAGCGCACCCCTGAAACATACGCGGAAGCGCAGCGTCAGGCGCTCGCGGTTTTCCGCGGCATTCACGACATCGTCCGCCGGTGTGGGGACACAGTTGGCCTGGCGCGGACACCCGGCGACGTGCAGCGGATCGTGGAGGGCGGCAAGCTCGCCGTGGTCATCGGGATCGAGAACGGCTTCGTCATGGGCAAGGATCTTTCGCTTCTGAAAACCTACCGTGAGTTGGGCGCGGCATACGTCGGCCTGGTACATGATGGGCACAACGACCTTGCCGACTCGGCGCAGCCGAGCGAAGAACTGGTGGACAAAGCTAGCGAGCATCGAGGCGTCAGTAAGTTAGGAGAGCAGGTGATCGCCGAGATGAACCGCCTGGGCATCATGATTGACGTTTCCCACATGTCCAAGGAGGCCAGGCTCGACGCCATCCGCCTGTCGCGGGCGCCCGTGATCGACTCGCACTCCTGCATGCACAATCTTGTGAATCACCCGCGCAATATGGACGATGAAACGCTGACGGCGCTCGCAAAAAAGGGCGGCGTCATCCAGATAACCGCCGTGTCCACGTTCGTCAAGAGCGAACCTGCCGAGGCGACTGAGGCCTTCAAGGCGCTGTTCCACGAATTCGCCGTTCACACTACCTCCGAGGCAAAGAGGCTCCCTGCTGACCGACGCGCCGAATTCCAGCGGCGCTACGCGGAGATGGAGAAGCGCTGGCCGCTGGCTACGGTCTCGGAATTTGTCGATCACATCGATCATGCTGTGAAGGTGGCCGGCGTGGACCACGTGGGCATCGGCTCCGATTTCGACGGTGGCGGCGAATTGACGGGCTGGGCCGACGCCAGCGAAACGATTAACATCACTGCGGAACTGCTGCGGCGTGGCTACTCCGAGGAGGACATCCGCAAAATTTGGGGCGGCAACCTCCTGCGCGTCTGGCGGGAAGTACAACGGCGCGCAGAAAAGCAGTGACCTGCCTTCGCAACACACACGTGCAGCGCGTTCCCGAGGCTTGAGCGCGCGCTGTCCGATGGGTTCATACTGAGGCTAAGGCACGGGCCGAGATAGATCGCGGGCCACCACTTCGTCGGTGAAGCCGATTCTCTTGAGGGTGTCGTCGCATTACGACTTACAATCTTGCTGAATCTTCGCCTAGCCTGATTTACTTATCGGATGAGAGGCGGCTACCAGCCGCACCTGCCGGTCGGAGGTTCCCAATGATCCGAATATTTGTTTTCACATCTGTCGTTGCCGCCTATGTTGCAGGACTGACCCTGACTGCCACTGCGCAAACGAAACCGCAGAGCCTGCGCCCGCTCATCATCGATATGCATCTGCACGCAACCTCGCTAGCCGAATTCGGACCCACTCCGCCCAAAGTGTGTGCAGGCGGCGAGGACATTGTCTTCCCTGGCTGGGATCCACGCGGTAAGCCGCTCAAGGTAGACACGGCGAAGTCCTGCGCATCGCCGGTGACAGCTCCGGCCACGGAGGAGCAACTCCTGCGACAGACGCTCAGGATGCTTGAGCGGTACAACATTCGGGCGGTGACGTCGGGGTCTTTGGAGGCCGTCAGCAAATGGCGCGCCGCCGCCCCTGACCGCATCATTCCCGCTTTGGATTTCGAACGAGCGCACTACGCTGAAGGACGACCTTTGTACCGCGACCCCGCGGAACTTCGTCGGTTGTTTAAGGGAGGCAAGTTCGCCATCTTTGCCGAGGTTGACCCACAGTACCACGGTCTTAGCCCAGCCGACGAGTCGCTGGAACCCTACTTCGCCCTGGCCGAAGAACTAGACATCCCCATCGGCATCCACATGGGTGAAGGGCCGGTCGGAGGGCCACACCGCGAAGGTTATTCGGGGTATCGCGTGGCGGTAGGCAGGCCCTTGCTGCTGGAGGAAGTGCTGGTTCGGCATCCGCGGCTGCGGGTTTCGGTGATGCACTACGCGGCGCCCCTGGTCGACGAC
>JBOGNS010000181.1:0-5008 GCA_050747305.1 Candidatus Acidiferrales bacterium
CGTTCAACCTGATCGGCGATCTTACCGTGTACGAAAACGTCGAGCTGCCGCTCACCTACCGCGGTATGGCCTCAGCCGAGCGCCAGAAGCGCGTGCAGGAGTCGCTCGAGAAAGTCGGCATGGCGCACCGCATCAAGCATTACCCATCGCAGCTCTCCGGCGGCCAGCAGCAGCGCGTGGCCGTGGCGCGCGCGCTGGGCGGCTCGCCCTCCATCCTGCTGGCCGATGAGCCGACCGGTAACCTGGATTCGCGCAACGGCGAAGCGGTGATGGATTTGCTCAAGCAACTGCACAACGACGGCGCCACCATCTGCATGGTCACGCACGACCCGCGCTACGCCCAGTACGCCGACCGCAGCATCCACCTCTTCGACGGGCGCGTGGTGGAAGAAACGGCAGGCGCGCAGGCCGCCGCCGCAGTGACCCACTAGTGCCGCGTAACCGAAGTAGGTGACATGAGTCGGTTCCATGGTTGCCGTAAGTCCAAAGGGGCGCGGCAAAGCAGCGCCCCTACAACCGAGGCGCTCATGTGTCACTCATTTTCGAAACGCGACACTAGCGGGTGGCATTCAGGCTGCCCAGGCATGTTTCGAGCGAAGCGCAACTTAAGCGCGCAGCCGTAAGGCCCGCGCTGCGGTTCGAGGAGGCCCGACGCATGTAGCGGCGGCACGCTCTGGTGCTCTCTCGCTGTCGCTCCTTTTCCTTTCCCTGGTATTTAAAGTCACTAATTTGATCCGGCCTGTAACCGAGAAGCTGCGGCGCAGTATTCCCAGCGGGAGACAACGATGAACCTACGCACAAGTCTCGCACAAGCGCTCGTGGCCGGGCTCGTGATTCCCGCGATGTTCGCGCAAGCGCCCGCCACCGTAACCGGAAGCTGGGAAGCCAAGGGCTGGGACGAAAGGCTGCACCTCCAGCTCGATCTGGATAACGTGCGCGGCCGCTGGAACATGGGCTTCACTGTGCCGTGGAGCGATGTGCGCGGCATCAGCCCCGCCACCTTCAACAACGAAGGCCAGCCGGTGCGCTTCGAACTGGTGCGCGACGCCGGCACCACCACCTTCGAAGGCCGCGTCCGCAAGCAGCGCGCCACCGGCAGCTTCGCCTTCGCCGCCAGCGCCGATTTCATCGCCGGCATGAACGAGATGGGCTTTCGCGGGCTGGATGCGAAAGAGTTGTTCAGCATGGCGGTACACGACGTCAGCCGCGCCCTGGTGAAGGATCTGCGCGCGCTCGGCTACACCTCGCTCGGTACGGACGACTTGCTCTCGATGGCCATCCACGGTGCGCGGCCGGAGTTTATTCGCGAATTGCAAACGCTGGGCTACCGCGATCTTTCCGTCGATCAACTGGTTTCCATGCGCATTCACGGCGGGAAGCCTGACTACATCCGCGAAATGAAGGCGCTCGGCTACGACAACCTTTCAGTGGACGACCTTATCGCCATGCGCATTCACGGCGTGAAGCCGGAATTCATACGCGAGATGAACGAGCTAGGCTACAAGTCGCTGGAGGGCGATGAGCTGGTTTCCATGCGCATCCACGGCGTGGATCCCGCGATGGTGCGCGAGCTGCGGACGCAGGGTTTCGGCACGCCGCCGGTGGACGACCTCATCGCCATGCGCATCCACGGCGTGAAGCCGGAATTCATCCGCGGGCTCAAGGAACTGGGGTACGACGGTGTGTCGCCGGAAAAAATGGTCGAGATGCGCATCCACGGTGTCTCCACCGACTTCATTCGCGAGTTGAACGCGCTCGGCTACAAAGATATTTCCACCGACAAACTGGTGGCCATGCGCATTCACGGCGTAAGGCCGGAGTTCGTGCGCGAGCTGCGCGAGCTGGGCTACACCGGCATCGACGCGGACAAGCTGGTGGAGATGCGCATCCACGGCGTCAACGCCGGCTTCATCCGTGATGTTCACGCGCGCGGCTGGAAAGACGCCACCGTGGACGAGCTGATCGCCATGCGCATCCACGGCATCGGACGGCGCCGCGGCAAAGTCTGAAACAAACGCAGAACTATGAACTCAGAACGCAGAACTCAGAACCAAACCAGGAAAAACACAGAGGCGCAGAGGGCACAGAGGCCGCAGAGGTCAACGCATGGCGGAGGTCAAACCGTTTGGCAATCAATGATATTCACAGGGCACGAGTCACGAGACACGAAATCACGGGGGCGTGATGCCAAAGATGTGGGAGGACGTGAAGTACGCCGCGCGCACTTTGAGCAAGTCACCCGGCTATACGGCGGTGGCGGTGCTCACCCTCGCGCTGGCCATCGGCGCGAACACGGCCATCTTCACCGTGGTTGACGCGGCCCTGCTGCGCTCTCTGCCTTATCGCGAGCCGGATCGCCTCGTGCACCTGTGGGAAACGCGCACCAACCGCCAGTTCGGTCAGATGGAAGCTTCTTACCCGAACTTTGCGGACTGGCGGCAGCAGAACACGGTCTTCGAGAGCATCGCCGGCTACAACCGCACCAACTTCACGCTCGTCGGGCAGGGCACGCCGGAGCGCATCTCCGCCACACGCGTGACTGCAAATTTCTTCGCTGTGCTGGGAGTCGAGCCGCAACTCGGCCGCGCCTTCCGTCCCGAGGAAGAGAGTGGCGCAGGCCCCGACGGCATCGGGGCAGGCGGCCCCGCTGCGATTGTGACGCACGGCTTCTGGCAGCGGCGGCTCGGCGCAAGCCGCGAGGCACTCGGCGCGCAAATGAACCTGAGCGGAACGAGTTTCACTATCGTCGGCGTGCTTCCGCAACATTTCCATTTCGCGCTCGACGGCAACACTGAAGTCTTTGTCCCGCTGATGATGAATGACGATCAGCGCGCCCGCCGCAGTTATCACTGGCTGATGCCCATCGCGCGCTTGAAGCCAGATGTGACCATCGAGCAGGCGAATACGGAACTGGGTGCGATTGCCGCGCGGCTCGCGGAAGCCTATCGCGCCAGCAACGCGGAAACCGGTGCGCGCGTGGTCCCGCTGCGCGAAGAAATCAATGGCGCGATGCGACCCATGCTGCTGCTGGTGTTCAGCGCCGTTTCGCTTCTGTTGTTGCTGGCGTGCGTGAATGTCGCCAACCTTACCCTTGCGCGCGGTTCGGCGCGCGCCCGTGAAATCGCGATTCGCACCGCACTCGGCGCCGGGCGTGCGCGGCTGATGGCACAGCTTCTCACTGAGAGCATGCTGCTGGCGCTGCTCGGCGGCGCCGCGGCGCTGGCCATTGCGAGCAGCGGCACAACTTTCCTCGTCGGGCTGCTGCCCTCCTCGTTCCTTTCGCGCATGCCGTTCTTGCGCGAACTGAGCCTGGATGCCACGGTATTTGCGTTCGGCATCCTGCTCACGTTGTTCACGGGCATCCTGTTCGGGCTGATGCCGGCATGGCACGCCACGCGCGCGGACGTGTCGGGTGCTTTGAAGGATGGCGGGAGCGCGGGCGCGAGCCGCGAGCGCGTGCGGCTGCGCGGCGCTCTGGTGATCGCACAGATTTCGCTGGCCCTGATTTTGCTCGCGGGAACCGGGCTGGTTCTGCGCAGCCTGGAAAAAGTGATGAACGTCAATCCGGGGTTCCGCACAGAAAATCTGCTCACTATGCGGCTGTCGCTGCCCGCGGCTCGTTATCAGAATGCCGGGCAAGTCGCGTCCCTCTACATTCGTCTCGAAGGGCGGGTGAGCGCGCTGCCCGGCGTGCGCGCGGTTGCGCTGATTGACGAAATGCCGGTGACGCATGACGGCGGCACCGCGCGCTTGTTTATCGAGGGACAGCCAGAGCCGCCGCCCGGACAAGAGCAGGAAACCGTGATGCGCACGGCGAATCCCTCGTACTTCTCGATGATGGGCATCCGGCTCATCCGCGGCCGCTTTTTCAGCGAGCGCGACAACCTCGATGCCCCGCTCGTGGTTCTGCTTAGCGAAACCCTCGCGCGGCAGCTTTTCCCGAATGAAGACCCGCTGGGCCGCACGCTGTATGCGAAGTTCGCACAGCGCGTCACATTTGAGGTGATCGGCGTCGTCGCCGACGTGAAATTGGCCGGCCTCGACCGTCAAGTGCGCCCCTCCATGTACACCAGCAGCCTGCAAAACCCCTCGCGCAGCAACTGGCTGCTCATCCGCACCGAAACGGACACGGCGCAAATCGCCGCAGCCGTGCGCAAGGAAGTCGCTGCCCTGGATGCGGAGTTGCCGGTTTACGGCGTGCGCACCGGTGAAGATTTGATTCGCGCGAGCGAAGGCGTGTTCCTGCGCCGCTCGCTTTCCACTTTGCTGGGAGGGTTCGCGCTGCTGGCCTTGCTGCTCGCCGCGCTGGGCCTCTATGGCGTAATGAACTACAACGTGACGCAGCGCGTACGCGAGATTGGCCTGCGCATGGCGCTCGGCGCGCGCGCCGGGCATGTGCTGCGGCTCGTCGCAGGTCAGGGATTGCGGCTGGCCGTTGCCGGAACGGTGATCGGCGCTGCGGGGGCGCTGGCCGCGGCACAGTGGATTCGCCAGTTCCTCTTCGGGGTGAGCGCCGCCGACCCGCTGACGTTCGCATCCGTGTGCGCTGTGTTGCTGGCCATCGCAATCCTCGCCTGCGTCGTGCCAGCGTGGCGCGCCACGCGCGTGGACCCGAATATCGTGTTGCGCTACGAATGAGGAGTAGTCGAAAGGCGAACGTCGAAGGTCGAAGGTCGAACGTCAAAAATCACGGAACACGGGCCACGGATCACAGGACACGGGGGTTGCGATGGAAACGCTCTGGCAGGACGTGAAGTACGGCGCGCGTACGCTGATGAAGTCGCCCGGGTTCACCTTGGTGGCGGTGCTGACGCTGGCGCTGGGCATCGGCGCCAACACCGCAATTTTCAGCGTCACCAACGCCGTGCTGTTTCGCCCGCTGCCCTACGCCGAGCCTGACCGTATCACGCTGGTGTGGATGGACAACCGGCCGATGGGCATGAAGGAAGACATCACTTCCTGGCCCAACTACACCGATTGGCGCGACCGCAATCGCTCGTTCGAGCAC
>JBOGNS010000182.1:0-8450 GCA_050747305.1 Candidatus Acidiferrales bacterium
AACGCGCAACCCGGTGCACCGCGCGCACGAGTACATCCTGAAGTGCGCGCTGGAAACAGTGGATGGGTTGCTGCTGCATCCGTTGATGGGCGAAACGCGCGAGGAAGATGTGCCGGCGGAAGTGCGATTGAAATGCTATCTGGCGCTGCTGGAGGCGGCGCTGCCCGCGACGCGCGCGGTGCTGAGCCTGTATCCGGCGGCCATGCGCTACGCCGGGCCGCGCGAGGCGGTGTTTCACGCGATTGCGCGAAAAAACTACGGCGCGACGCACTTCGTGGTGGGGCGCGACCATGCGGGAGTGGGCAATTTCTACGGGCCGTTCGACGCGCAAAAGAAGTTCCTTCATTTTGAGGCGGCGGAGCTGGGCATTACGCCGATCTGCTTCGATGCGACATTCTATTGCAAGAAATGCGGGACGATGAGCTCCTCCAAGACCTGTAAGCACGCGCCGGAAGATCGGCTGTCGCTCTCCGGGACGAAGGTGCGGGAGATGCTGCGCAATGGCGACAATTTGCCGCCGGAGTTTACGCGGCCGGAAGTGGCGGAAATTTTGCGCGCCGCGTACAAATCGCAGGGATAGTGGCGCAGCCTGCAGGCTACGCGCCTTTGAGCCGAAAAGAAAGGAAGAAGCAAAGAAGGAAAGAAGGAAGGAAGAGAATGGCGAAGAAAAACAAGGGGTTCACGTTGTGGTTCACGGGGCTGCCGTGCTCCGGGAAGTCCACGCTGGCGGAGCTTGTGGGCAAAGAGCTGGAGCAGCGGGGGCGGCTGGTGGACATACTGGACGGCGACGTGGTGCGCACGCACCTGACCAAAGGCCTTGGCTTCAGCAAGGAAGACCGCGACACCAACATCCGCCGCATCGGTTACGTGTGCGGGCTGATCAGCAGGCACGGCGGGGTGGCGATTTCTGCGGCCATCTCGCCCTATCGCGCGATTCGCGACGAAGTGCGCGCGAGCGTGGCGCAGCATTCCACGTTTGTGGAGGTGTTCGTAGATACGCCGCTGGAGGAGTGCATCCAGCGCGACGTGAAAGGCATGTACAAAAAAGCGCTGGCCGGGGAGATGAAAGGGTTCACCGGCGTGGACGATCCCTACGAGGCGCCGCAAGCGGCGGAGCTGGTGATCCAGACGGCGAGCGAGACACCGGCGCAATCGGCCGCGCGCATCCTCGACAAGCTGGAACAAATGGCGCTGGTGGAGCCGCCGCACGACGCGGGTTACACGCCCGAAGAAGCCGAAAAAATTCACAAGCGGCTGGAGAAGCTCGGTTACATCGAGAGCTAGTGCTGTTCCATCTATTCTGGGCTAAGAACAGGGCTGGTGAGAGGTCGGCAACACGGCCAGCGCAAAGACAAGTAAAAAGAAAAAAGAAAAAAGAAAGGCAGAAGTTGGAAGCATTAGGCCGCCGCCTGTTGAATTATCCTTTCGCCCGATCGTGGTTTCAGGTTTGCCTTTTTCCTTTTGCCTTTTTCCTTGAGCGTTCGCCGCCTAAGCGGCGCTAGGAATTCGGCGCAAAAAGTTGGAACTGCACTAGCCTGCCGCTCGTGTTGCTCCCGGCGCACGGTAAGTTCACTCTGCCGGCCGGACGCGAGCGTTTCACGCGAAACTTGTGGGTCGAGGGACGAGACTCCGCGTGACTTTTGCCGCCATGCTGGGAGTTGGGCTGCTCGTCGGACTGCTGATCGGCCTCACCGGGATCGGCGGCGGCTCGCTGCTCACGCCCATTTTGATCCTGAGCGGAATGCCGCCGGCGCACGCGGTGGGCACCAGCCTGGCCTTTTCCTTCCTCACGAAACTCTCCGGCAGCATCAGCTTCATGCGCCGCAAAATGGTGCACTTCGAGATTGTGCGCGACCTCAGCATTGGGTGCCTGCCGGGGAGCCTGGCGGGGGCATTTGTGATTCGTTATGTGGGAGTGCGGCGGCCGGAGATGCTGGATGAAATGATGTTGCGGGCGATTGGCGCGGCGCTGGTGCTGGTCGCGCTGATCATGTTGCTGCGCTTGCTGCCTGGTGGGGTGCGGCCGAAGGCGGTGGACCGCCGTCTGCCGTTTGCATCGTGGCAGCGTACGGCGGTGATCGTGCTGACGGGTTTTATGGTGGGTGCGCTGGTGACGGTGACATCAATCGGCAGCGCGGCGGCGCTGATCCCGGCGATGGTGTTGTTCTACCGGCTGGATTCCGGGACACTGGTGGGCACCAACGTGTTCATGGGCACGCTGCTGGCAGCAATCGCGGCCATACCGCACGCCGGACTCGGCCACGTGGACGCCTCTGGAGTTTTGGCCCTGGTGTGCGGTTCCATTCCCGGCGTGTGGATCACCAGCCGCTGGCATGGGCACATTCCCCGCTACATTCCGGAAGGCATCATCGGCATAGCGCTGCTCGCGATGGGAATCAGAATCCTGACGCGTTGAACCGCCTTCAATCGGTAGATGCACTGCCCTGTACGACTAACGTTCAGAATTTTCGTGTGGACCGACGAATCTTCTGGCTCGCTCTTCTCTGCGCTCCTCTGTGACCTCTGCGTCTCTGCGTCATCTTTTCCTAAACGATTCGCGGCTCCGGGATCGGCAGAATCACACGGCCGCCACGGTCGCGGTACGGCTTGAGGAATTCCAGGATCTCTTCGGCGAAGTTCCAGGCAAGGATCAGCACAAAGTCCGGCTGTCTCTCGAAGAGCGTTTCCACCGGCAGGATGGGGATGTGGCTGCCGGGCGTGTGCAGGCCCACCTTGAGCGGACTGCGGTCCACAGTGTAAGGGATGCGGTCGCGAGTGATGCCGCAGTAGCAAAGCAGAGTATTCCCTTTTGCGGGCGCCCCGTAGGCCGCGACTATCTTCCCTTCGGCGTGAATCTGATCCAACAGAGCGAGGAGTTGCTTGCGACTGTGCTGCACACGGCGCGCGAATTCGAGGTACGTTTCGATGCGGTCAAGGCCGGCATCCCGCTCGCGGTCGGCCATCTGCCGCACCGACTCGCTGTGTCCGGAAGCGTCCAGATGCTTGGCCCAAAGGCGGAGCGAGCCGCCGTGGATGGGCACGCGATCAATCCGATGCAGCGCGAGGCCGGCGCGCTCGAAAAGGCGCAGCAGGGGCGTGACAGAGAGGTAGCAAAGGTGTTCGTGGTAAATGGTGTCGTACTCGAGCCGTTCGAGCATCTCCGCCAGATATGGCGCTTCGATCACCACGCGCCCATCCGGGGCCAGCATCGTGCGGCAGGCGCTCAGGAATTCCACCGTCGAGTCCACGTGCGCGAGCACGTTATTGGCGAGCACGGCTTTCGCCGGGCCTTTCTCCGCGAGGATGCGCTCGGCGGTGTGCTGGTCGAAAAATTCGCCGAGGGTTTCGACGCCGCGCTGGCGCGCGATTGCGGCGATGTTGCGGGCCGGCTCGATGCCCAGCGCGCGCACGCCGTATTGGCTGAAGCAAGCGAGCAGGCTGCCGTCGTTGCTGGCGACTTCCACCACCAAGTCGCCGGCGCGCAGTCCAAGCTCGCTTGCGACGGCAGCAGCGAGCGCTTGGTTGTGCTTCACGATGGTTTGGTTGGTGCCGGTCATGTAAAGGTAATGCGAGAAGAGCACGTCCGGGCTGACCACGTGCCGAAGCTGGAGCAGGGAGCAGGACCGGCAAAAATAAACTTCCAGCGGGAAGCGCGGCTCAGGGCGCTGGAGCTGATCGGCGGTGAGGTAAGAGTTGGCCAGCGGCACCTCGCCGAGAGAGAGCACAGGAGAGAGGGCGCGGGAATCGCAGGCGCGGCAGGTGGCGCGGACCGAGAGCGGCGCGGACGCCTGTGTGCGGTGGTTGGTGAGGGAAGTCATGGCTGAACGCCGCGCGGGGGCGCGGGGGCCGGCGTTTGACGGCGCTGTTGCCAGTAGGAGCTTTGCCGCACGGTATTCTTCCACCGCCGCAGTTCGCCGCCGAAACGGTAGCGCGCGATGTTCTTCAAGAACTGGAGGCAGGTGCTGTAACGCACGTTGGATTTGCCGCCTTGTCGCATTAGGCCCTTGACGTTGCGTTCGCAAACCCGCAGGCCGAGATATTTCGACTTGATCATGATCTCGGGGTCGAGGAACCAGTCTTTTGATTGCAACTCCATGGCCAGCATCGCGGCGCGTGGCATGATTTTCGGGCTTCCGTTGAGGTCAATCGAGCCGAGCCACCCGAAGGCCGCCTGCATGCCCAGGTTGTAGATCACCGAGACGAGGCGCCGCCGCCAACTGTCTTCCCGGAAGCGCCGCCGCACCTTGGCAAGGGTGGGAACGGCAGCGGCACGGGCGACGCGGAAGATGCCAACGATGTCGTCCGCGGCTACCTGACCATCGGCCATCACGGTGCCGACCAGCGGCGCCTCGCAGTGCCGGAACCCTTCCAGGACGCCGTTGCCGTAACCCTGGTTCACTTCGACGACTACTTTCGTTACGGGCTGGCCGGCGGCGATCAATGCGTCGATCACCGCGCCGGTGCTGTCGCGGGAACCGTTGTCGACGAGTACCAATTGAAGGGCTATGTCGCCGACGGCGAAGGCGGCGAGTAACTCGCCGGCGGTTTGGTGGAGGCACTCCTCTTCGTTGTAGCAGGGCATTACGAGGGAAAGTTCCGGCGGCTGGGCCTTGGGTATCATCGGCTGACCGCCTTTGCCGGCATGGATTCGAATTCGAGTGCACGCCGAATGCCTGCGCGGACGCTGGAGGGCGGCGCCCAACCGGTCAACTCTTTCAGCCGGTCAATTGATGCCGGGCCGTGGCACGGATCACCCACGCGGTAAGGCAGGGCGCCGAAGCGCAATTGGCTTGCGGGCATGCCGAGGAGTTCGGCGGCACATTCGGCGAAGTTGCGTACGGAGGTGAGCGTGCCGGTGGCCACATGAATCACGCCAGGTACCGGACCGGCTATGCAGCCCACGCGAGCCATTCCTTCGGCAGCGTCGCCTACGTAGGTGAAGTCGCACTGCTGCTCGCCTCGGGTGAGGGCAAGGGGCTCACCGCTCCTTGCTGCGGCAACCAGCGAGGGCAGCAGGCGGCCGGCGCGTTCGCCGGGGCCGTAGACGCGGAAGAGGCGCACGGTTGCGCCGCGCAGGCCGCGCCGCTCCACCTCGGCGCTTACCACGCGCGTGCCCTGCAACTTGGAGCGAGCATAATTCTGCAACGGCGCGGTTTCACTTTCTTCGTTAATGGGGCCTGCCACGTCGCCATACTCTGCTTCCGAGCCGGCATGCACAAGTCGCAAGCCGGTCCAATCCGATGGCGGCGCGGTGGCGGTGATAGCGGCGCAAAGCTCGGTGAGGAGGCGCACGTTGAGGGCCTGGAAGAGCTGCTCATCGCGCTGGCCGGGGTCGATTCCGTAGGCCGCGAGACTAAAAGTGATGTCAGGGCGGACTTGCAGGAAGGCGCGCGCAAAAGCGCCGGCGGTGGCGAGATCCGCTTCCAAGTAGTGCCCATCGAATGCGAAGGCGCGACCGATGGCGCGCAGGCGTTCGAGGCTGCGGCCCAACAGGTAGAGATCGGCACCGGCGCGCGCCAGCGTATGCGCCACCCAGCGGCCGAGGAAGCCGGAAGCGCCGAGTATCAGCACCCGTCGCGACTCATACTGCCGGCGTAAGAGGTCGGAAGACATAACAAAGTTCCTTGAATCGGCCCGTGGGTTCAAACGGGAGCGGTTGAGAGTGCTCGCCCGGTTTCAGCAAAATAATTTCGATACCACGCGATCGTGTGGCTCAAGCCGGTTTCCAGCGAGTATTGCGGGCGCCAGCCCAGCCGGGTGCGAGCCTTGGTGCAGTCGAGGAACTGCTCGCGGATTTCGTGCGAGGCCTGGTTGAGGATGACGGGTTGGAGTTGGCGCGCGTCCATGGCGTTGAGGATTCGTTCCACGAGTTCGAGCACAGTGACCGGCGCTTGGTTGCCGAAGTTGAAAGCCTCGCCGTGCAGATTGGCGTCGTCCATCCGCTCGGCGAGAAACAAGTAGGCGTGCGCAGCATCCTCGACGTAGAAATAGTCGCGCACGAATTTGCCGTCACTGCGCACGATGGGCGGCTCGCCGCGCAACACCGACCGCACCGTCCCGGGTACGATGCGGCTGAAGTTCAGGTCACCCCCGCCGAACAGATTGCCGCAGCGGGTGATGCACACCGGAAGACGGTAGGTCGCAAAATAGGAAAGGGCCAGCAAGTCGGCGCAGGATTTGGAGACGTCGTAGGGAAAGCGGCCTTGCAGCGGCGTGTCCTCGGTATAGGGCAGGCGGGGATGCGAGCCGTAGGCCTTGTCGCTGGAAGCCACCACCACGCGTTTGACCAGCTTGGCGCAAGCGCGGCAGGCTTCCAGCACGTTCCAGGAGCCTTTGATGTTGGACTCAAAGGTGGAGAGAGCGGAACGGGCCGCGGTGCCGACGATGGTCTGGGCACCCAAATGCAGCACGGTTTCGATTTCGTATTCATTGATGGCGCGCAGCACGCTGGGGTAGTCCTCGAGATCGCCGCGCACCACGGTGACCCGTTCGATCAGCCCGGAGCGCACCAGATGACTGCCGGGCACCGAATCGCGCTGCAAGCAGACAACGTTTGCGCCGTACTCGATGAGCCGCTGGCAGGTCCACGAACCCAGCAGGCCGGTGGCCCCGGTCACGAAGACGTTGCGATCTTTCCAGAACTCGGTGGACATTTCAGTTCCAGAGTTTCCAGGGCGAGTTGCCGGACTTCCACATTTCGTTCAGGGTGAGGGCTTCCTTGAAGGTATCCATGCAATACCAGAAGCCGTTGTGCGGATAAAGGGCAAGTTGCCCGGCTTTGGCGAGCTCGTCGAGAGGGCCTTGTTCGAGCACGCAGTCCGGATCAAGCCAGTCGAAGATGGAGCGGTTGAAAACGAAGTAGCCACCCGGGGTGAGATCGTGCATCAGCGGTTTTTCCTGCCAGTAGTTGACGATGCCATCGCCGTTCACGCGCACTACGCCGTAGCGGGAGCGCGCGTGGAAGCCGGAGAGCGTGGCGGCCTTTTTCTTCTCGAGGTGAAACTTCACCAGCTCGTCGAGGTTGATATCGCTGAGGCCGTCGCAATAGTTGGCCAGGAAGTAGTCTTCCTGGATGTGGTGGCGGATGCGGTGCAGACGCCCGCCGGTCTGAGTGTCCGGCCCGGTATCCACGAAGGTGATTTCCCAATCCTCGGCATCGTCGCGATGATTCCAGACGTGCTGCGCGCCGGAGCGGAGCCGCAGCGTGAAATCGTTTTGCATGCTTTGATAGTTCAGGAAGTAGTCCTTAATCATCGAGCCTTTGTAGCCGAGGCAGAGGATAAACTTGCGGTAGCCGTAGTGATAATAGATGCGCAGGAGGTGCCAGAGGATCGGCCGGCCGCCAATCTCGACCAGGGCCTTGGGGCGGTACTCGGTCTCCTCGCGCATGCGCGTTCCCATCCCGCCGCACAGGATGACGACTTTCTCCTCTTTATAAGGCATGTTGGGCATAGGACGCAGTTCGTGCTAAGGCTTCTCCCCGGTGCGAAGTCGTGCAGAAGCACGTCCAACCGCAGCTTTTTGGCCAGACGCGAAAACTTCGCGAGCCATTGTTAATACAAGGCTTGCGCTGATTATACGGCAGGAGAGGATTGGCCGGGTATCGATAATGTGCAATCTGTTTCATCTCTTGCCATGACTTTGCATACTTCACAGATTACGGCTTGGATCGTTTCTCGGCTAGGCGAAAGCGCCCGCCGGTTACGGTGGGCCCTTCGATAATCCAGAGTCTTCGATCCTTGAAATAGGCGCGCAGGCGCTCGACCGATTCCGGCCCGAGATCGCGAGCAAAGATGGGACCCTCGGCGCCAGGTTCGAGGAGCGGCGGATTGAAGGTGGCCGCTGCGCTATAGTCGGGAAAAACTCGACCGCGTATCAACACCAAGCTCCTGCCGAAGTCATTTTCCTTTGCGAGCCGTTGCACATCGGGGCGCATGCCGCGGTAGTGGGAATACTTGTCGAGCGAACGCCAGACTAGCAGGTTGAATGCGCCGGTCAGAGTGGCGATGGCAACGAAGGCCCACACGCGCTGCCCGGTTTCCCAGCCGGCGCTGCGCGACTTTTCTGCGAATTCTCCCGCGCCGCGCACGGTTAATACGGCCAGGGGCACAACCATCAGATACCAGTAGCGCGCGCCGAAGTCGGGGCCGCCGCTGAACCAATAGCCGCTCATGGCCAGCCAAACGGCGGCGCACCACATCCACAGCAGAGCGTCGCGGCGCCAGCGGCCCCAGAGCAGGAGCAGCGCAACGAACCATAACGAACCTGCGGCCCAGCCGAACAGTTCGAACTGCACGAGGTACAGGTTCTGGTTCGTGTTCATGAACACGTCGAACGCGCCGTGACCGGGCAGCGCATCCAACCCGCGCCAGCCGAAATTTCCCACGTCCGCGCCAAAGCCGTAGCGATTGGCGCCGGGATATTCGTGGAGGTCGGTGTAGGTGTTGAGG
>JBOGNS010000183.1:0-4159 GCA_050747305.1 Candidatus Acidiferrales bacterium
GAAACATCCATTCTGAGTCGCGACCGTCAGGGAGCGGTCCGCTTCACGCCACTCCTGCTACTTTGTGTCCTGGCCGTCTCCGCACATGAGCCGGCGGCACAGCCTGCCTCGCCCTATGCGGGTTCCGAGGCGTGCGCTGTATGTCATGAAGACCTGTCGAAAGCTTTCGCAAAGAACCGGCACGCATCCTGGGGGTGCACCCAACTGATCCACCTCCCCGCCCTTACTCATCTGGTTTCCTCCTCTCTTCCCGACCCTCTCCGCCGACTGCCTTCCCCGGCCCATCTCTGCCGCTGATTGCTCAGTCACGTGGCTTTCACCACGCTCCCGCTCCTTCACAGTCGTCCGACTACTGACAGGGCCTCACTTGTAATGGTTCACAATCTACCCCTGCTTCGTTCTCACGACATTCTTCACTGTGTTTCTCACAGTGCAGGCTGACCGCGTAAAGGCCATAGCGGGAAGCCGGGATAGGATACTCCGCTGTATAGGCAGAACAGGGTATCCCGCGAGAAAACCCCTGAGGAAAGCCCCGGCGCAAAAACCGCGCCGTGGCATCTTCGCGTTTTCACTCCGAGGACAAGCTCGGAAGCTGATCCCAGTATTCTGTTTTTGAAAACACGAACCCCGCCGAAAACCGATGCGGGTTCCGGCGGGGTGGACTGAGGAACAGGTCTGGGCTGCAGATCCGTCGCCAGCCTCGGGCCCCGACTCCCCGCGGGGCAGGGTTTGCACCGGCGCGACCCGGCGCAAAGTCGCGAGAATCAAAACGGCAGTCGATACTGCCCGTCAGTTCGCACGATGGAGCCTCGCCGGCAAGCCTGGGCGATGGCCAGTTGGGCGGTGCGCCGGGAACAATCGGCCAGATCCATGACCTGCTTGCGTAGTTGGTTATACCGCGCCTGCTGGCCGAGGCCGGCCAGAGCCTTGGTCACATGCTCCGGCTCCACCTTCTTGCGCGCGGCGGCAGCCTTGGAGGGCGCCAGACCGGCGGCGGAAAAGCACAACGTATGCGGGTCCAGTTGCAGCAGCCGTGGCTCCGGGGGAGCGGCGTAGCGAAACTGGAAGCGCAACTCGACGGTGGCCGGCAGATGAGCCGAAGGGCGCGTGAGCAGCAGGTAGGAATCGCCGACCGCGTGCAGCGCCGAAGAACCGCGGAATGCGCTGCCGATCTCTTCGCGGCCAATCGATTTGCGCACGTGATGCACCACGATGAGCGCCGCCTGGGAGGCGTCGCGCAGCCGCAACAGGCTCTGGCACAGCGCCGCCATGGAACGCGTATCGTTCTCATCCTGGTCGTGGGTGGAGTACAAAGGGTCGAGCACGATCACCTCGGCGGCCGCCTGCCGGGCAGCGTTAAGGAAGTGATTGAGTCCCTGCGGCGCGCTGAGTAGATTCCCGCCGGCACGGGTGTCCACCAGCAGGTTTTGGTCGGCGGCGGCTCCCACGGATCGGCGCATCGACGCCAGGCGCCCCACAAACTGCGGCGTGGGCAGTTCGAACTGACAAACCAGGACCCGGCGCGCGGCCGGGATGCGGAAGCCGGCGCGATCTTTGCCCGCGGCCAGAGCGAGAGCCAGATTGGCCACCAGCAGGCTCTTGCCCACCTTGGGCTCACCGCCCACAAACAGGATGCCGGCCGGCGGCAACAGTCCTGGCTCGATCCAGCCAGGCGGGGGCGTGTCCGGTTGCTCGGTGAGTAACTGCGCCAGCGAGATGACGGACGGCTTCGGAGGAGTCTTGGCCGCGGTCTGGTTCACAGCATCGCCTCCGCTGCGGCATCCAGCAGGATGGCTTCATTGACGGTCTGCGACTTGGCTCCCGCGGCCAGCCGCAACGCCGTCATGGCGAGTTTGTTGACTTTGCGCGGAATGCCCTTGGTGGCCTGATACATCCCCTGGCGGGCGGTATCGTCAAACAGCGGCTGCGACACACCGGCGGCTTTGAGTTGTTGCGCCAGATAGGCGTCGAGTTCGTCGCGCGTGAGTCCTTCCAGGTGATACTGCACGCCGATGCGCTGCCGCAAGGCTTCGTGCATCTGCAGGGAAAGCGTGCGCCGGAGCAGCGGCTGGCCGACCAGCAACAGAGTGAGATAGCGGGAAGAATCCATGTCGAAGTTCAGCAGCAGAGGAAGTTGCTCCAGGGCGGGATGCGGCAGCAAGTGGGCTTCATCGCAGATCAGAATCGGATGCTGTTTTTTGCCTTGGTTGAGGCGCACGATGGCGCCTGAAATCTGGCGCACCAGGTCGCCGCGGAAGTGGGCCGGTTCCAGATCCAGTTCCAAAGCGATCTGGCGGAGCAGGTCCAGCGCGGAGCCCGAGGAGAAGTGCACGTAGAGGATTTTGTAGAGGCTGGTATTGAGCGCGGCGGTGAACACGCGCGCGGCGGTGGACTTACCAGTGCCCACTTCGCCGGTGACCAGGCCCACACCGTGATGCTGGGCCAGGAACTCCAGCCGCGTTTTGACCTGGTTCCAGGCCTGGGAGGCGAACAGTTGTTTGGCGTCGGGGCTATCGCCAAAGGGAGTTTTCTTGAAACCGAAGAAGGATTCCCACATGATTACTTCTCCTGTGTTTCCCAGGGCGGCAGCAGTCCATTGACGACCGCATCGACCAGCCGCGCCACACCGTGCGGCTTGCCCTCCGAGTAAATCTCCAGTTGCGTAAGATCGAGCGGATCGAAGCGCACTTCGATGCGCTTGCCGGCCAGATGCGAGGGCGCTTCGAAGAAACGATTCTTCAACAGGAAGGTGGAATCGCGGCGCACCAAACGATCCACGCGATGAAAGAACAGACGGCGCAAATCGGTGGACGGCGGAAGCTGGCGGAGCTGTTCGATATCGCGCTGCCAGCGCACCAGCGGCGTGGTCTGCAGCGAGCTGTGTTGGCGGCGGTGATAGACAGTGTCGAGCCAGTGCCACAAGCGCTCGTTGAGTTGCTCGAGCGACAGCAGAACCTTGGGATCGAGCGAAGCCAGAAACTGTTCGCGCACGGAACGGAAGAAGCGTTCGATCTTGCCGCGGCCTTCGGGCTGATAGGGAGGCGTGTGCACGATGAGGATGCCGATGGAAGCGGCGATGCGGGCCAACTGCGGGGAGCGGTAGATCTTGGCATTGTCCATGTAGAGGCGGGTGGGGATGCCGCGGGCGGCGATGGCCTGGCGCAGGCAGTCCAGGAAGGCGTCGAGTCCCTGGTTGGGATAGAACTGAGCGTGGGGGATGAGGCGGCTGGCGTCGTCGAGCGCCGCCTGGAGGAAGACCTGTTGCTTACCTCCGCCGGGCCGTCCGACCCAGGGTCCGAACAACATGTCGGACTGCCAGATCTGATTGGCAAACTGGGCTTCGTACTTTTTGTGGGCGGTGGCTTTGTCGAGCAACAGTTGGCGTTCGGTGAGACCGCGGGCGCGCAGGAAACGATAGAGGGTGGAAGCCGACAGGCCGGTTTGGTTCTGCCCATGGGCCAGGGCCAACTCGCGCAGCAGAGCGGCGCCGGTACGATGCGGGTTCTCGCGCTTCAGCCGTTCGATGAGGGCGGCGGTTTCCGGCGCGACGACGCGGGTCCGCCCGCGATCCTGACGCGGCTTGGGGGACAAGGCGGGGAGTCCGTTGCGGCGATAGCGCAGCGTCCAATCCAGCAGTGTGTCCACCGAAACCTGGCGGCGGGTGGAATGGGGAATGTCGTAGAGGCGGGCGGCGATCTGCTGCGCGCGGCGCGTGAGTTCGCCGCGGGGCAGCGTCTCCAGCACCAGCGGCGCGATCAGACCATAACGGAAGAGCGCGATCTTTTCGGCTTTGTCGTCCATGGAGTTTGTTTTTCTCCTGGACGGCAGCTTACGGTGGAAGACGGCGCGGTTCCATGCAAATGGTGTGTGGGGAGGCTCAAGCGGGCACAGCGGCGGAGGAGAATGCGGCACGGCGGCCGTCCGGAGCCAGACCACGGGGCCAGCCCAGCAGGTGGCAGCGCAAGCCGGCGAACAGGAAGCGGTGAGCGGCGATCCAGCCGGTGGATTCCAGCATGGCCAGGGCGCGGCGCACAAAGTCGGGAGCGGAAGTGGGGTTGGTCAGCGCGGCCAGCGCGGCGCACAGCGCTTCGGCCTGCGCGCGGAAGCGGCGAATCCAGAACTGGCCGCGCTGGTGGGGCATGGCGGAGGGCGCGGCGGC
>JBOGNS010000184.1:0-9433 GCA_050747305.1 Candidatus Acidiferrales bacterium
GTTGCGGACGCTGGCCGACCAGGTAGCCGGCGCGTTGCACAACGCCTTGTCGTTCCGGAAGGCGCAGGAGCAGGCGATCACCGACGGGCTGACCGGCGTGAAGACTCACCGTTTCTTCATGGAAGCGCTGGCGGCGGAGTGGAAGCGCTCGACGCGCGGGGGCCGGCCTTTTTCACTGGTGCTGGTGGACCTGGATCATTTCAAGTTCGTAAACGATTTTCACGGGCACCTCGCCGGCGACACCGTGCTCCAGCGCATCGGCCGGCTGCTGGAGCAGAATTGCCGCCGGTCTGACGTGGTCGCCCGCTACGGCGGCGACGAGTTTGTCGTGCTCATGCCGGAAACCAACAAGGAGCAGGCGGTGCAGATGGCCTCGAAGCTGCGCGCCTGCATTGACGGCGATCCGTTTTTGCACGCCAAGAACCTCACCGGCAGCTTCGGCGTGGCCAGCTTCCCGATGCACGGGTCCACGCCGCAGGAACTGATCCAGGTGGCCGACTCCTCGATGTATATGTCGAAGCACCAAGGCGGCAACGCGGTTTCCACCGCCGATCACGTGGACCCGCGCGAGGCGCAGAAGTGGAAGCGCGACGTGCTGGAGGCCTATCTCGGCGTCACGCTCAAGCGGCTCTTTTCCACCGGGCCGGAGGCTTTCGACGAGATTTACCGGCGGCTGGAGCAATTCACGCAATCGCTGGAGCAGAATCCGGAAATCGGGGACGTGGCGCTCGCCGGCTCCGAGAACGGCACGCCGATCAGCCAGTTGTCACCGGCCATCATCGAGACCATTACGTCGCTGGCCTTTGCGATTGACGCGAAGGATCATTACACCCAGGGGCACTCGCAGAAGGTTGCGAGTTACGCGGTATTGCTGGCGGAGACGCTGGCGGGCGAGGGGCGGCTGTCGCAGGCGGAATTGGAGGAAATTCGTCTATCCGCTTTGCTGCACGACGTGGGCAAGGTCGGCATCCCCGAAGCCATCCTCAACAAGACCGGCCCGCTCAACGGCGAGGAGTGGGAAATCATGAAAACGCACACGTCGCTAGGGGCGCGCGTGCTCGAGCCGCTGCGGGTAATGGGTGCGCTGCAACGCATCATCCGGCATCACCATGAGTTCTACGACGGCTCGGGCTATCCCGATCAATTGAGCGGGGCGCAAATCCCCTTTGGCGCGCGCGTGGTGGCCATCGCCGACGCGTTCGACACCATCACCTCAGACCGCACCTATAAGAAAGCGCGCAGCCCGGAGGACGCGCTGGCCGAGTTGCTGCGCTGTGCCGGCGCCCAGTTCGATCCGGAACTCGTCGCGCTGTTCGCAAAGGCCATGCGGCGGAAGTTAGTCGCCGCTACCGTGCCGCCGGCGGAAGCCGCAGACCAGACCGCGACCACGGACGCAGCGCCCCGCTGATGGAAGCAGAAAACAGAAAATGGAAAAGGGAAAATAGAAAGGGAAGCCTTACCGATAAGACCCGACAGCGTCAGCGACCTGAGTGCTCTTTTCCATTTTCCCTTTTCCATTTTCCTTCTGGTCCTTCCGCCGGTCTACCATGCGCACGATCCAATCCTTAATTAACTCAAGAACCCGTAGGAGGGCAATGATCATGCAGACTGCACGAGTGAAGTGGGCGGGTGCGGAGCGGTTTGCGGCGACAACGCCGTCGGGGCACGAAGTCCCGTTCGACTCCGACCGCGAATCGAATACGGCGCCGGGGCCGATGGAGATGCTGCTGGCGGCGCTGGGCGCCTGCACCGCCACCGACATCGTGATCATTCTCGGCAAGAAGCGGCAGCAACTGGAATCACTGGAGGTGGAAGTGTCCGGCGAACGCGCCGCGGATCCGCCGAAAGTTTGGACCAAGCTCGAGATTGCTTACAAGCTGCGCGGTCACCTCGACGAAAAAGCAGTCGCCGATGCCATCCGGCTGAGCGAGTCGAAGTATTGCTCCGTTTCGGCCATGTTAAAAAAGACGGCGCAGGTAACCACGCGTTACGAGATTACGCATTGATGGAAGCCCGGCCCTTACGTGAGACGCCGCCATGTGGACGGATGCATCGCGTCGGGCTAAGATGGCTCCTCAGATGGAGGCCTCGTGAACAAAACCAAGCAGAGCGTCTGCATGCTGTGCGGCAAGCCTTCTCCCAAGTCCATTTGCGATTTGTGCGCCGGGAAAGTTCAAGGGGAAGTGCTGAACAAGAAGAAGAAGGAAAAAGAGCGCACCGAGTAGTCACCACCAGATGTGGCGTTATCTCCGCGCACGTTTCCGGCTTTCCATTCTTCGTGCCATTCTGCGGTCGCTTAAGGAAGGTCGCGCGCACCTTCAGAAACCGTCAGACGTCAAAGACCGCCTGAGTGAAACGCCGTGCCCGCCATGCCTTGTCATGCGCGCGGCTGCCGCGTAGAATCGCGTCTCGATTGCGCACAGGAGAGAAGAATGGGCAGACGCATTCGCGCGAAAATCACCGGCGTTGCGGGTTACGTGCCGCCCCGGGTGATGAGCAACGCGGATTTGGAGAAAATTGTAGACACCAATGACGAGTGGATTCGCACGCGCACCGGCATCCGCGAGCGCCACGTGGCAGAGAGCGGCGTGGCCACTTCGCACATGGCCACAGAAGCGGCGAAGAAGCTGCTGGCGGAGCGCAACGTCGACCCCAACGAAATTGACTTGATCGTGCTGGCCAGCGTGACGCCGGACATGCTCTTTCCCGCCACTGCCTGCCTGGTGCAGCACCGCATCGGCGCAAAAAACGCCTGGGGCTTCGATCTCTCCGCGGCCTGTTCCGGTTTTGTATATGCGCTGACGGTCGGCGCGCAATTTGTGGGCGCCGGAAATGCGCGCAAGGCGCTGGTGATTGGCAGCGACAAGATGACGTCGATTCTGGATTATCAGGACCGCGCCACGTGCGTGCTCTTCGGCGACGGTGCAGGCGCGGCGCTGGTGGAGCCGGCGGCGGATGGCGACGAAGGGATCATCGATTTCACAGCCGACGTGGACGGTTCGGGCGGATGTTTTCTCTACATGCCGGCAGGCGGTTCGCTGAATCCGCCGTCACACGAGACGGTGGAAAAGCGCATGCACTACGTGCATCAAGAGGGCCAGCAGGTGTTCAAGTATGCCGTACGTCGTATGGCGGAAGTGGCGTGCGGTCTGCTGGCGCGCAATGGCTTCACGCACAAGGATGTGGCCCTGGTGGTGCCGCATCAGGCCAACCTGCGCATCATTCGCGCCACCCAGGAGCGGCTCGGCGTGGACGATTCGAAAATGGTGGTCAACATCGATCGCTACGGGAACACCACGGCCGCCACGATTCCGCTGGGCTTGATGGATGCGATCGAGCAGCGCCGGTTGAAGAAAGGCGATTTGGTTCTCCTAGTGGCGGTTGGGGCAGGCTACACCACAGGCGGGATCTTGCTGCGCTGGGCGTATTAGCAAGGCAAAAGTCAAAAGTAAAAAGGCAAAAGTAAGAAGCAGAAGGAAAAGCGCACCCAGCAGGACCTTTGTCCTTTTGCCTTTTTCCTTTTGCCTCAGAACGTGGCACTCGGCACTCGATCGCTCCGTAGTGAGAAGCTGCTCGAAATGAAAAGCGACGAGAGCACTCAAGGCGTGGGAAACACGACGCCGCATGAATGCGTTCGTCAAGGCTCGCACTGCCGAGCGCACCAGCAAAGTAGCGTTAAAGACGTACTGCAAGCAACGCGGGTGGAGAGTGGTTTTCTTCGAAGGGCCTGTGGGCGCGCCACGTACGGGCATCATAGATGCCATCATGCGGTGGCCAAGGCAAACATCGGTTGGTGTCTAGGGGCATTCGACGGTCAAACGTTGCATGTCGTACCAGAAGAGATCATTCGAAGAGTTAATCGGGACAGAACGCCACACGCCAGCACGACGTTTACTTTTGCCTTTTTACTTTTTCCTTTTTACTTGTTACTTGCTTTCAGGGCCGGCGCGGCATCCAAGCCAGGAGCAAGCCGAGCGCGACGGCGTAGAAGGGGAAACTCTCGTAAAACGTGCCGCCCAGAAAACGCAGCGCGAAGCCACACGCCGCCACTGCCTCCGCCAGCGCATAGGGGATGATGTGCCCGGATAGCCAGCGTTGTGAGGCGTCCGCATCGCCGGGATTGCGGCGCAGCGCATCCATCGCCGCGGGAATCATGCGCGCGCGAAACTGAAATCCAATCAGGGCTGCCGTCGCGCAGGCCACAAAGAATACCAGCCGGATCACCGCGAAGTTTTAGACCTCGCTTGGTTCCGTGCGGCCCCCGGCGAATTCGCCGACCACCGCGAAAATCGGAACGGAAAGCAGAAACGCCACATGAAGAATGCGTGCGGTGCGCATCCGCAAGTCCCACGCCTTCACTGTGGCTCCTGAAGCGGTGCGGGCATGGGCTGATTTTGTGCTGCGGAGGGCGGCCATAGCAAGCTCAGCAGGCTAGCTGACGTGGACTTTGAGATAGGCGCGGTTGTGGGCGATGCGCTGGTCCACGCAGGCGGCCACGTAGCGCGAGCACGTAGCCAGTTCGCGACCGGTCCAGGGTTGCAGCGCCGCTCCGCCCACGCGCGACAGCGCTGATATCGTCAGATAGTAGAGATACACGATATCCACGCCGGCCGCGGAGGTATTCAGATCGGGGCAGATCTCGTGCAGTCGCATGATGGTGTGAAAATCGCCGGCGGCCGGCGCTTCGCCCTGAATGCCGGCGGCCTTGCGGATACTCTCCGAGAGCGGCGCGGCAGCAACAACCGCGACGGTGGCGCGCCAGTACAGCAAGATGAATTGCGCCAGTGCCACAGCGGAAACCACGCAGATGAGCGCGATTACCATAGAGAACCTATTCGCATTCGATTCTGTCCGTCCGGCCAGGCAGCGGCAATAGTCCCTCCGTACTACTCGTACCAGTCGTATCTATTTAATAAGTAAGACTTTGCATCACGTTCCGGCTCCGGCATTTCCGCTGGGCCGCCGCGCGCTTGTGCTTTCCGGCTAGGTTCTCTATGCTCCTTTTCGTTTCTCAGCGAGGGGGGAGCAGCGATGCAAATCAAGCGTATCGGACTCGGTGCGGCGCTGGCGGCAGTGATGCTCTGGGCGGCGCCGGTGACGGCGCACGACACTTGGCTGCTGCCCTCCACGTTTCGCCCACGGCCCGGCGCGACGGTGAAGCTGAGCATCGCCACCAGCGAAGCGTTTCCCACCAGCGACGGCGCCGTGGCTGCCGATCGTGTGGCGCGCTTCGTGGTGCGCGCCGCCGACAGCGAGCAGCCCGTCACAGGTTACGTGGTTGACGGCAACTTCCTTGTGGGCCGCGCGGACGCGCCCGCAGGCGGGCACATGATGGCCATCGCCGAAACCAAGCCGCGGCTGATCAAGCTCGAAGCGCCGCAATTCAATGAGTACATCGGGCACGAAGAATTGCAGCACGTGATCACAGCGCGCAAAGCGGCCGGCCAGTCTGAGACTATGGGGCGCGAGATGTACCGCAAGATTGCCAAGGCGGCGCTGTGTGTCGGCACGCAGATGGATGATGCTTTGTACGCGCGGCCGTTCGGGCTGTGGCTGGAGATGATTCCGGAGCGCAGCCCGTGCGGGTTGCGGGCGGGCGATGCGCTCACGGTACGGGTGCTGTTCGATGGCAAGCCGCTGGCAGGCGCGCATGTTGCTGCGGGCTACGAGGGCGTCACGGGGCATTCCTATCCGGTATGGATTCCGACGGACAAGAACGGGCGCGCCACTGTGAAGCTCGACCGCGCGGGCGCGTGGTTTGTGCGCACGCTGCACATGATTCCGCTGGAAAGCGATAAGGAGGCGGAGTGGCAGTCGGCGTTCAGCACGCTTACGTTTGAAGTGCTGCCGCCGGGCGCGAGCGGCGACGCGGATGCTGTGCGCCGGGTGCTGGACGAGCAAGCCGCGGCATGGAACCGGGGCGACATGGAGGGATTCGTCGGCGGCTATTGGAGGTCTGACTTGCTGACCTTTGCGGGCACGAGCGGCGTGACGCGCGGATGGGACGGGTTGCTCGCGCGCTATCGTCGCACTTATCCCAACCGCGCGGCGATGGGCACGCTGAGTTTTTCCGATCTGGAGATTACGCTGCTCGCTTCGGATGCTGCGCTGGTGCTGGGTCGCTGGCGACTGGACCGCGAGCGCGATACGCCGGGCGGAATTTTCTCGCTCGTGGTGCGGCGCATCGAAGGAAGCTGGCGCGTGGTGCACGATCATACGAGCCGTGACGAATGAACTGTTCCAGACTGAAAGCAAAAGTGAAGGATCCTCGAGGACGGCGGCGCTACTGGGCCTGCGGCAGAAGAATTACCAACTCCATGTTGGGGTTCTTGATGTCGGCAGGGACGTAGGCGGCGAAGTTGCGCGCGCGGCCGATGGAATCCCACGCCACGCCGGATTGATTCAAGCTGAAATACTGGTAGTTGAGTTTCACCGGAATCGCGCCGGGCGCGCTGGTCATATGCGTGAGTTGCACGCCGGGAAGCGCCTGGCGGACGAGCTGCTCGATCTGCGTGGCGGAGCAGATTTTGACGAGCTGCGGGACTTTGCCGGCGATTTCCGGCCCGGTCATTTCGGCGTTGACGGCCAGATACATTTTGGTGCCGATGAGGTATTTGTCTTCGTCAATGGTGGTGGCGTAGATGGAGGGCTGCGCCAGTTTCAGCGGTAGCGTAACGAAGTTGCTGGGCACGACGGTTTCGAGCAGTTCGCGGAGCTTTTCGTCGAGGATGGTGAAGCAGGCGCCGAGGTCTTCGTGGTCATAGAGCGGCAGGTCGCGCGGCTGGATCTTGAGCGAAAAAGTGGTGAGCGCGCCGGCCAGCGCCGTGAACTCGTGGAACAAAACCTCCGGATGGCCGCGCCGCGTTTCGTGCAGATGGCGCAGCACGGGGAAGAAACTGTTTGACGTGTAGAGCAGCCAGAAATTGGCGATGTCCGCGGCGGTGAAGTCGGCAAGACTCTGGCTGCGCTGGCGGCGCAGGCCGGAGAGGATGCTGCTCTTGGCGGCAAGAATCTCCACCAGGCGGCGCAGGATGGACATCAAGTACTCGTTGGCGGCGATATCGAGCAGCGGCGGCACGAAATGCGTATCGAGCTGAAAAGTGCCGGCGGGGGTGCGCTTGATGCGCGCCACCTGCATGTCCGTGGAGCCCTCGCGCGATTCGCCTTCTACCAACAGGCGAAAATTCTTGCGCGCCACTTGAATGGGTTTTTCGGCGAGGCCGGAGTTTTCGTCGCGCAGCGGTTTGACTTCGGCGCGGTAGCGCGAGTCGGCGCCTTGCTCGCCGGAGTTGGTGGGGATGGCGACATTGAGGCCGCGCTCGCGATACTGCGGGATGGCCAGGTAGACGCTCGCGGTGTCTTGATCGGCCTCGAACATCGGCGGCAGCGCCTTGGTGGCGGGCGCAGCGTCGGAATCGGGGATGGAGAAGGGCAGGCCGTCAGGCATCACGCCGGTGGCGCGGGAGATGGCGAAGTTGCCGGCGGCGAGCGCCTCGGCGTCGATGCGCAGCTCGCTGAAGCCCCACGGCTGGTAGTTGAGCGATTCGAGCCGGAATTGCAGGTAGTTTTCGACGTAGCGGTCCTGCAATTGCAGATGCTGCGGCGTGAGAAACGTGCCCTTCGACCAGATGACGGGCTGAAGTCGTCGCATAGTTTTTCGCGGTAAAGCTATCAGCAGTTTGATTGTGAAGCAACTCGGAAGTCGGAAGTCACTTCCACCAAAGTTGAGATTCGAACGAAAGCCAGCGGGACATGCGGTACGATTAGCTCGCTTGTTGTTGGTGACACATGTTATTTGACACCGGCCAGAGAAGCGAAACGCGGCCCAAGCGAGAGGGCGAACCCACGTTCCCATACCTGAATCAGTCCGGGCGGCCCGCTATGGAAGCGTTTCGGCAGTTGGCTAATGAATGGTTTTCACGGTATCCGGACGAAGCGAAAGCCGATCTCCGGCAGCGGTTTCGCTCGCCTATAGACGAGCAGCACCAAGCCTCGTTCTTTGAGCTATATCTTCATGAGTTGTTATATCGCATCGGTTATACGTTGCGGGTTCATCCGAGGGTAGTTGGCGAGCGAACGCATCCAGACTTCTTGGCAGCTCGGGGCGAAGAGGACTACTTTTATGTTGAGGTGACCTTGGCTGGACTCCCGTCTGCCAAGGAAAGAGCACAAGGGGCGAGAATTGCGCAAGTCTACGACTGCATCAATAAATTGGATTCGCCGAATTTCTTTCTTCACATAAAGGATCGCGGTGCCCCCGAAACGTCTCCAGAAGTTGGAAAACTTCGCCGAGACCTAGAACGATGGTTGCAGGGTTTGGATCCCGACAGAATTGCGGCTCTTTACGACGCCAAGCAGCATAATGACATCCCTAAGTACACATGGAGACACGAAGGCTGGGAAGTGGTTTTTGAACCGATTCCCAAGTCTGCCGAGTGTCGGGGAAAATCGGACGCGCGGCCAATAGGAATGTTCGGGGCGGAGTGTGAGTGGCTCAATACGCATGGGGAGTTACGCGATGCTGTCGCGAAAAAAGCAGACAAGTATGGGAAGTTGTCTTTGCCGTTCATAGTTGCGGTCAATGTGTTATCGCTTCATTGTGACGGCACCGACATTATGAACGGCTTGTTTGGGCAGGAGACGTTTATCGTCACCGAACGAGCCGGCGGTAAGCTTGAAAGTCGGCCTGGCAGAAGAGAGCCGAACGGTTTGTGGTGGGGACCCCGTGGGCATCGGAACCTAACCGTAAGTGGCGTGATGGTGGTGTCGAACTTGTGCCCTTGGAACATGCATAGAACTACTCCAGAGCTTTATCACAACCCCTGGGCGTTGACTCCCATTGGTTCGGGCGTTTGGGAACTGCCGCAGTGTGTGCCAAACACCGCGGAGGAGCGCATGGTGCATCAGGGTGGAAAGGCTGCCGCTAAGGTCTTGAACATTCCGTCGCCATGGCCTTTGCCCGATCCGGAGGATATTGGTTAAGCGCGGCAGGAGTCGGTCTGATCTCATCGCGTGAAGTTTCCACAGTGGGTAATGGGACGGAAGTTTGGGAAAGTTCTGTTGACAATGGGGCGGGAAAGGTGTTAATTGAGCGGGCGTAGGCAGTGGTTTTCGGGGCTGTAAACTGCGATTTTTACGGGAATTAGCAGGGCGGTGCGAGGTTCGCCGTGGATGAGTTGCGGCCGGGCGGGTCGCGCTGGCTGGTGGTAGCACGGGACTGCAAGGGGTGCTCCGTGCAAAATTTTCGGGTGCTGCACGGGACTGCTCAGGTACGCGCGCTTTTCGCTCACGTAGAAGTGTGCCAGACGATTCAGATTGGAAATTTCGGATTTCGGACGCCCTTGACGACTTCAGGGTCAACAGGGGTGCTGTCCGACTGACTAAGAACGCGGACAGACCCTTCGGTCGTCCTTGACGACCTCAGGGTAAACCG
>JBOGNS010000185.1:0-5079 GCA_050747305.1 Candidatus Acidiferrales bacterium
GTCCGGCCCCAACTAGCAGGATCAGCGAGATCGCCGCCTGCGCGACCACGAGCAGCTTGCCCAGCCTGACTCGAGCGCGCACACTGCCGACCCCTCGCCGGTCGCCCTTCAGAGCAGGATTCAAATCTACCTTTGTTGCTTGCAGGGCAGGCACGAGACCAAACAAAATGCTGGTCACCAGCAGGAGCGCAAAGGTGAAGCTCAGGATACGCAGGTCGGGGCTGAAGGGGAGTGTGAGGGGAGCCTCTTTTTGCGGGATGAAGTGCACCAGATAATCGGCAGCCCACGAAGCGAAGAGCAGCCCGAGTCCGCCGCCCATGAGACCGAGCAGCGCGCCTTCACTGAGCAGTTGCCGGATCAGCCGAAAACGACTTCCGCCCAGCGCCAGGCGGATCGCTATCTCTCTTTGCCGCGCGTCGGCACGGGCCAAAAGCAGATTTGCCACGTTGGCGCACGCAATCAGAAGCACCAGCCCGACAATCGCCATCAGAAGGCGAAGGGGCTCGGAGAACTGATTGCGCAGCTCGGCCAGCCCGTTGCTGGCAGGTATCAGCTCAATGCGCCTGACCCAATTTTCTCGCGTCTGTGGCCTCATCCCGGATTGGTCCAGGAACCGTTGGAGGAGAGGGTCCAACTCAGTGCGCGCTTGCTCGGCGCTGACGCCGGGGTTCAAGCGGCCAACCATCGTCAAGGGCCACAAACCGGCGCTATTCTCAAGCTCCGCCCCACTTCCGACCTGCGGATGCATTGACATGGGAACTGTGATGTCGGTGGAACGTCCGACCTGTAGCCCAAAAAACTCAGGCGACGTCACGCCGACGATAGTGAAAGGTTTTCGGTTGATCGCGATCTGGCGGCCTAGTATGCCCGGGTCTCGCGCGAAGCGGCGTGTCCAATAGGAATAGCTGATCACAGCGACGGGATGGCCACCCGGAGGCTCATCGTTCGCAGCAGTCAACGTGTGCCCGAGAACCGCGTTCACTCCCAACATCGCGTAATAATTGCCGGTCACGACCTGTCCGGAAACCAACTCAGTCTCGCCGCCAACGGCGACTTTCCACTGATTGGGATTGATGGCAATCACGCCGGAGAAAGACTGGCTGTGATCGCGAATCTGTTTGTAGAGCGGAAAATTGCTGGTCTCTTCTGCCCCGATCTTGCCGGAATGAGCGATCAGATAAAGCTGCTCGGGCGATTTGACCGGAAGGCTCTTCAGCATCACCGCATCCATCATGCTGAATATCGCCGTGTTAGCACCGATGCCTAACGCCAGGGTGATTACAGCCACGAGCGTGAACCCTGGCGATTTCGCCAGCATACGCACGCCGTACTTCACGTCCTGCCACAGCGTTTCCATAGCGCCTCCGCGTGGTCGCGCGCTAAAATGCAACGGCGGGCCGCGTTGGCCCGCCATGACACACCTCTCCACAATTCTTGAACTGCATTTTGAGTATTTCGCTTCACGATTCTTGGCCCGGGCCAGAATCGCGAAGGCAATCTCGTTCCTACTGCACGGCCGACGCTGCCGTCTCGGCCGTCTCCTCGACCACGCGGCCGTCGAAGAGGTGAATGCTGCGGTCAGCATACTGGGCGTAGCGCGGGTCGTGCGTGACCATGCAAATGGTTGCGCCGTCACGGTGCAGTTGCTTGAGCAGGTCCATCACCGCTTCGCCGTTGCGCGAGTCGAGGTTGCCGGTCGGCTCATCGGCCAGCAGGATGGAAGGCGAGCCGCCCAGCGCACGCGCCACGGCGACGCGCTGCTGCTGACCGCCGGAAAGCTGCGAGGGGTAATGCTTCATGCGGTGGGCCATGCCGACTTTTTCGAGCGACTCCTGCACGCGCTTCTTGCGCTCGGCGGAGGCCATACCGCGATAGGTGAGCGGCAGCTCGACGTTTTCATACACGGTAAGATCGCCGATCAGGTTGAAGGCCTGAAAGATGAAGCCGATTTCGCGGTTGCGAATGCGCGACCGCTCCGCCATCTTCAGGTTGGCCACCGCTTTGCCATTGAGGGTGTAGGCCCCGTCGGAAGGCGTGTCCAGCAGCCCTAAGATGGAAAGCAGGGTGGACTTGCCGCAGCCGGATGGCCCGGCGATCGCGACATACTCACCGGGCATGATGTCGAGATGAATCCCGGAGAGCGCGTGGGTTTCCACTTCATCGGTCAAGAACACTTTCTTTACGCCGTCCAAACGAATCAATGGCTCAGGCATCTTGTCTCCCTCACTGCGAAATAAGTTCGTCCGCTGATAACCAACCGACCTGGAAAAACTTTTGCACCGGCGTCTGTCCAGATGCACAGGCTGAAAGCCTGTGCTACATCAGTTCAGGCGAATGCGGTCCACGTTGTCGAACTGCGACATGTCCGACAGAATCACGCGATCACCCTCACTCAACCCCTCGACGATCTCAATGGTGTTCACCGAGCTGCGGCCCAGCTTCACCTGGGTACGCGACGCGTGGACGCCGTCCTCTTCAATCTTGAAAAGCCCGATGGTCGAATTGGGCTGGCCCTGCACCGGCCGCCCCACGTACAGCACGTTGGTGAGCCGCTCGATTTCGATGGTGCCGTCGACGCTCAAATCCGGCCGAGCGCCTGCGGGCAACGGGCCCTCCAGCGTGATATCCACCAGCACCGTGCCCTGCACGGCCGCCGGATCGATGCGCGACACACGCCCCGGAATGATACCGTTGCGCGTATCCACCGAAGCGACTTGCCCGATGGCGATATCGCGCGCCTGCGTCTCCGCGATGCGCACTTCCGCCTTCAAGCGCGTGGGATTGGAAACGCGGCACAAATTTGTTCCCGGCGCGACTTGCTGGCCGACTTCCACCGGCAGGGCCTGCAAAACGCCGCTCAATCCTGAGCGCACACGCAGCTTATCAAGTTGCGTCTTCTTCAACTCGAAGAAGGCTTGGCGCTGCTCCACCTGTGCCTGCCGCGCCGCGAGTTGCGCCTTCATTGAATCCGCGAAGTTCGCGAGCCGCTGTTTCTCCAGTTCGTATCGCGTGGTGGACTCCGCGGCACGATTCGCAGACAGGTCGCGCACGTGCCTCGACACCAGCTCATCCTTCCACAGCGCCTCGTCAGCTGCGGCTTGCAGCTTGTTCTGCGTGAAATCCGCTTGCGACCGCGCCACATCGCTCTTGATGGTGAGCAACTGGCTCTCGAGCTGCACGCGCAAATTCTCCAGATCGGCTTCCGCCACCTTGAGTTGCAGCCCCGCGTCCACCGCTTCCTGTTCTAACTGAGGGTTCGTCAATTCCAGGATTACCGAATCGGCCTTCACCAGGGCGCCCGGCCGCAGAATAATCTTGTCCACGCGGCCGTCGGTGGTCGCGGGAATCCAACGAATGTCTTCCGGCACCAGCGTGCCCAGCCCGCGCACTTGGCGCAGCATCTCGCCGCGCTTCACCGTGTCCGGCCATACGGTGGCGTTGTCCACCGTGGGAGCTGCAGGCTTCAACTGCGAGAGCGCATATGTGGTTGCTGCCACGCCAACCACCAGCAGCGCCACTACAATGATGCGCTTCCGCTGCTTGGCCTTCTTGACCTCTTCGCCTCGCTTGATATCCACGGGCTTTCTCCCATCCACACTATGGCACGATCTCTGCCGTTCGGCCCTATGCGCCTAAATATAGCAGATCGTGAGCATTAGATTGAGTATTTAGGAGCTGCCTGACGGACGGCTTGACCGTTGGCGAGACTCCCAATCCCACAACCGAACATGCCGCGAAGCCTGCCCCGAAGGAGAATGTTCCGCTCGGCGGCGTCGCTCAAGCCAATTTGGCGGGCACCCCCTGCGCTCCCATCGCCTGATTGTGTTGCGATTTGTCGCTCGTAGTTGTATTTATTACCCGAGCGAGCAGGCGTTCTTGAGTTGAGCTTCGTGCTTTGCTTTTGCTCCGTTTTGGTTTTGACTGTGGGTTGGCTCTGTTGGCATCCTGCCAGATTGGCGTGGATTCAAGTGCAATGAGCCCTGGGATTTTTCGTCGCTGCTTTGCGACCTAAGCGGGTGGCAAGCAAAACGCTTCCCGGGTTGGTTTCTGAGTTAGTTCTCAGTTCGAAAGGAGACTTTTGATGAGCAACGTCACTCCGCAACAAGCTGATTTTCTTCTTCGGCTTTACGAGATGCGCCGGGAGCCGCGCCTGCGGCAGGCTCGCGCGTGGTTCATGGACAACTTCAACGTCACCAATGTGGCGGAATTGATGGCCGTATGCCCGCCGGGCAGCGATAACAATGCCATGATGCGCCAAGTGTTGAGCTTTTGGGACATATGCGCCAACTTCGTCAACCGCGGACTGGTTGACGAAGAATTTTTCTGGGAGACGAGCGGCGAGCAGTTCATCGTCTTCGAGCGCTTCAAGCCGGTGCTGGGCGAAATCCGCGCCATGTTCAAGAACCCGCAGTTCCTCGCGCATCTGGAGGAGCACTGTAAGCGCATGGAGGCATGGCGCGAGCAGCGCGCCCCGGGCTCGGTAGCCGCCCTGCGCGACTTCATGAAGCAACAGGCCGCCGCGCGCACCGCTGCGACGGCCGCCGCCAGCGCCAAGGCAGCCTCGTAGCGTTTGCATGTACCGGCGACCACTTACTGCCGGAGCACGCTCCGGCAGGGGAGAACGGCGGCAAGCCGCCGCACTCCAGAGTGAGAATTTCAGCGCTTGATGCGAGGGCGAACCGCGCGGCTTCTGTTTAGGGGCGTGTCAGAGAGAGGAACGCCGCCGGTTTCCACAATGATGCGGCGCAGGCGAAATCGCTGCTCGAGCTCGAGGTCGGCGAACTCGAAGCCCAGAATGTCGTTGCGGAAGGTGCGGACGAAAACGTCCGCGGTGGCGGGGCGCAGCCGTCCGCCGATGCGCAGTGAGATCAGCGAGCCGATGGCGAATCGCTGGTCACACATGCCGGATCCGCCGCTCAGGCTGAGGATGGCCACTTCCAGCCGCGCGCTCTCTTTCTCTTTCATCGTGATGGCGGGAATACTTCGGCTCATCCGCATACGAACATAGCGGCGCTGGCGGTTGCAGGCGGAATTGGGGTCCGCGTCCACCGGCCCGAGTGCCAGCTCCCCCGGCGAGAA
>JBOGNS010000186.1:0-6225 GCA_050747305.1 Candidatus Acidiferrales bacterium
ATCGCGGCAGGAAATTGTCGACACCGAAGCGCCAGCGGTCCGTGCCCGAGCGCGTATCCACTTCCACCACCGCCCCGGTGAAGCGCCCGTACTCCGCGGAGTACGGATTCGAGAGCACGCGGACCGCGTCCACCGCTTCCAGCGGCAGGCTGATCGCCGATTGCCCCGTCACCGGATCCACCACACTGGTGGTGTTTACCAGCGTGCCGCTCTGCGTGCTGCGCGCCCCGCGCAGATTCAGCAGCCCGTCCGGCCCGCGCACTACCCCCGGCACCAGCGGCAGCGCATCCTGGAATTGATCCTCCAGCAGCGGCACGGACTTGAGCACGTTCTGCGGCAAGCCATCGGGCGATTTCCCCAACGGATCCGGCTCCGCCGGCGCCGTGCCGCCCACTCGCACCGTCTCGCGCACGCCGCGAGGCTGCAGCCGAATCTCCACGCGCTGCGACGTGCCCGGCGCCAGTTCCACCCGCCGCTGTTCCACCTCGAAGCCTTCCAGCGTTACCGTCAGCTCGTACGTCCCCGGCAAGATCTCGCTGAAGAAAAACTCCCCCGTGAAGTTCGTCACCGTTGCGTAGCTCGCTTCGGCCACCACATTCTTCAGCGTGATGCGCGCATTCGGCCACGCCGTCTGCACCCGGTCCGCCGCCAGCGTGTACACAAACCCGGAAACGCTTGCCGCCTGCTGCGCTGCCGCTGCCTCCGTGAAGCACGCCACACCGCACAGAAGCGTGCCCACCGCCATCCTGCTCGCGCGGCTGCGGAATCGAAAGGCTCGGGACTTAGACAAAGGGGTACGCCTCACCGTCCACTGTAAACCAAAGAAAAAACGCGAGCGAATTGTACTCCGCCCGGGAAGGACAGTCGCCCGTAGGACAGACCTCCTGGTCTGTCCTCTTGCCTCGCGCGTCGTTCAGGCTTCAGCGTACAGCACGGCTGATGGACAGGCCGGGAGGCCTGTCCTACCTATCCCGCTTCAACGTGAGCCCGCCATCCACCAGCAGCACTTCGCCGGTCACGTAATGATCCGGCTGCAAAAAGAATCGCACGGTACGCGCCACATCCTCCGGCCAGCCAAACCGCGCGATCGCGCCGCCGGCCAAGAACGCGTCGTACTTGCCCCCGCTCACGCTGGCCTCCGCCATGCCGGCTACCGTCGCGCCTGGAGCTACCACGTTCACGCGGACACGGCTCCATTGCTTCGCCAGCACACGCGCCGCATGCACCAATGCCGCTTTCGGCGGCCCATAGTTGAGGCTGCCCGTAAACGGTGCGAGCGCCTGCATGGTGGCCAGCAGCACAATGCTGCCGCCACTCGGCGACCGCTCCATCGCCGCGCCCAACTCTTTCGCCAGCAGCACCGGACCAACGTAATTCGCTTCCAGTGAGCGCAGCATCTGTTCGCGGTCCAGCGTCTCCCAATTCGCGCGCGCCGGATCGCCGGGAAAGATCGCCGCCGCTTCCAACGGCGCACCCGCCATACCCACAGCGTCCAGGTAAGCATTTCGTGTTGCTGCGTCTGCGATGTCGCCCGCCACGAGTTTGACTTCAGCACCGAACTGCTCGCGCATCGCGCCCCCCAGCCGCTCCGCTCGCTCGCGATTCGCGCGATAACCGACCACCAGCCGCGCACCCTCGGAAGCCAGCAACGCCACCGTCGCCGCGCCCAGCCCGCCTGTCCCACCCGCCACTACAACCGTCTTCCCCGCCAGCGCCCGCTCGCCAAACTCATAGCGAAACGCGCGATATCGCTCGGCCATCTTTTCATCCCAGTATTGCGATGCCATGGTGCGGATTGTAGCCGTTAAAAGGTGAAAGAGTGAAAGGGTAAAATGCCAATTGAAAGGCGCGCCGCGATTAGGAAGCTCGTCTTTTATTTTGCCTTTCACCGTTTCACTGTTTCACCCTTTAAAACGGTGCGTTTCACAGGTCCGATCGACTCGGACTGCCGCATAAACATGGACGGCGCGCCTCGCATGCCAGTCTCCCAAAAAGACAAAACCCCGGACACCCATCGCGTCCGGGGTCTTGTCACAAGAATTTCGTGGTTCGCGGTCCGACTGCTCGACTACTTCAGAACCGATTCCTTGAATTGCTTCGACGGACGCAGGCGCACCACCGTCTTGGCCTTGATTTTAATCGGCTCCCCGGTCTGCGGGTTGCGGCCCATGCGCGCCTTGGTATTGCGCTTCACCGCTCGCCCCAAGCCCGGGATCACGAATTTGCCTGCGCTCTTGGCTTCTTTTACCGCCAGTTTGAACAGCTCATCAAAGAAGGTGTTGACCGCCTTCTTCGACATCTCGCACTTCTCGGCCATATGCGCGACAATCTTGGATTTGCTCAGTGGCTTTGCCATCTAGTTTCTCTTCTCCTGTTCAGAAATTAAGTGAACTGGGATCACCTTCAAAATGTTGCTGATGCTATCGAATTCCTTGCAATGCCCCGTGCCACAGCTCCGAAGCTTTGGGAGCAAAGTGCCTGCCCCGCATCTTCGAAGCGCGGGCGCCCTCGGGCTGCCACTCGCGAAAAGCCGCGAAAATAGCGGCCAAACAGCACCCGGCTGCACACTATACGCACAATCCCGCGTTTCGCGCAAGCCCAAATGTGGAAAAAAGCCTCAAAAATCGCGTTTTCCGAACAACCTCGAGCCGGGCGCGGCAGAATCCCGTCGCGCGGGCTATCGCTCTCCGTAAAAAAGCCTGGGCCCGGCGCTGCCCGGTGTGCGGTAAGATTCCGGCGCGTGATGCGGGACTGCGCTGCGCGCCTGGGAGGAGAGCAATGAGATTTCACGGCAAGCGCGTGATGTTTGTCATATTTCTGGCAGCGGTTTGCGTCTGGCCGGCGCGAGGGCAAGACCGCGTGGAGAAATTGCTGGAAGAGCTAACGAACGCGCCGGGCATCAGCGGGCAGGAAAGCGCGGTGCGGCAGATCGTGGCGCGGGAGTTGCGCGCGATGGGCGCGAAGGTAAGCACCGATGGATTGGGGTCGGTGATCGGCGAGTTTACAGGCGCAGCGGGCGGGCCGCGCATCATGCTGGCGGCGCACATGGACGAAGTCGGGCTGATGGTGAAGTACATCAGCGAGGATGGCTTCATCAAGTTTCTGCCCATCGGCGGGTGGTTCGATCAGGCGCTGGTGGATAAGCGCTGGGTGGTCCACACAGATAAAGGAGCGGTGACGGGAGTCACGGGGATCAAGACGGTGCATGTCTCCACGCCGTCGGATCGCACCCGCGTATTCACGCGCGAGGAACTTTTCATTGACGTGGGCGCGCGCAACAAGGCAGAAGCGGAGGCGATGGGCATCCGGCCCGGCCAGATGGTCACGCCCGACAGCCGGTTCGCGCGGCTGGGCGCAGGCGCGTACGTGGCCAAGGCATTCGACGACCGGCTGGGCGTAGCGGTGATGCTGGAAGCGGTGCGGCGGCTCAGCGCGACGCAGCGCGTCAATCACATTTTTGCGGTGGGCACGGTGCAGGAGGAAATCGGCTTGCGCGGCGCGCAAACCAGCTCGCAGGTGGTGAAGCCGGATGTGGGCATTTCGGTGGAAGTGGGCGTGGCCGGCGATTATCCCGGCGTCGGCCCCAATGAAGCGCAGGAGCGGCTGGGCGGCGGGCCCGGACTTTTTCTCCACGACAGCTCGATGCTCCCGAATCTCAAGCTGCGCGACTTCTTTTTCGCGGTGGCAAAAGAGAAAGCCACTCCGCTGCAGCCGGAGCTGCTCACCGGCTACGGTGAAGATGGCGCGCAGATGCAGAAGTGGTCCACGGGAACTCCGGCAGTGAATTTCACAGTGCCGGTGCGCTACCTGCACAGCTTCAACGGCGTGATTCGGCGAGAAGATTTCGACCGCGCGGTGGACTTGCTGGTGGAGGTGCTGCTGCGTCTGGATGCGAAGACTGTGGCCGGGTTGAAGTCCTTTGAGTAGATGCGGAGCGTAGCCCTCGCTTGCACTTCAATTTCTTACTTTTGCTTGCCCCAAACTGGCGGCAGCAGCTATGCTCCCGCTTCGCGGGGTAGGGGCAGCCCCCTGTGGCTGCCCGAATTTGCTGGCCGTTACACATGAAGCGAAAGTGCGGACACCGGGAGTCGGTGGTTTCGCTCTGGATTCGAGATTACAGACAAGGGGCGGGCACCCTACGCCTGCTTTCAGCAGGCTCAGGGTAAACAAGGGCCCTGCCCTACGGGGGGATGAAATGGCGGATTGGACGCGACGGAGTTTTCTGACGACGCTGGCGAGTGGAATTGCGGCGGCGCCTGCGGCTGTGGGTGCTGGCGGCGAAGTGCCGGCGATGGCGGCACGCGAGGCTGCCAAAATGCGCGCAGAGGGCGCAGCGAGCAGCGCCCCTACGGTTGGGCAAGCGGCGAAATCGGCGGGGCAAGGCGTGCGGCCGCTGATGGTGTCGAGTTCGAACGGGCGCGAGGCGCTCACCCTCGGCATGGGACTGCTGAAGAGCGGCACCGATACGCTGGAGGCGGTTCTGCGCACAGTCAATGTGGTGGAAGACGACCCGAAGGACAATTCCGTCGGCTACGGCGGGCTGCCCAATGAAGATTGCGATGTTGAGCTGGATGCCAGCGTGATGCATGGACCGACGCGGCGCGCCGGGTCAGTGGCTTCGATTCGGCACATCAAGAATCCGTCGAATGTGGCCAAGCTGGTGATGGAGCGCACCGACCACGTGATGCTGGTAGGCGCGGGCGCGCTGCGTTTTGCCGAAGCGCACGGCATCGAGCGAACCAACCTGCTCACGGAGGATTCACGGCGACGCTGGCTGGCGTGGAAAGAGTCGCACAGCGACCGCGACAACTGGGGGCCGGGCCTGGATAGTCCGGAGTGGAAAGAGCGCATGACCCGCCTGCTACCGCACGAGTGGACGCCGGAGCAGAAAGAAGCAGAGCTGGCGTACATGCGCGAGTTGATCCTGCACCCACCCACCGGCACCATCAATTGCCTCGCAGTGAATGAGAAGGGAGATATTTCGGGCTGCACCACCACGTCGGGACTGGCGTGGAAGATTGCGGGGCGTGTGGGCGATTCGCCGGTAATCGGCGCGGGGCTGTTTGTGGATAACGACACGGGTGCAGCAGGCTCCACCGGCCGCGGCGAAGAGAACATCAAAGTTGCCGGTGCGCACACCATCGTGGAAGCGATGGCGCGCGGCATGGCGCCGACCGAGGCGTGCCTGGTGGCGCTGGAACGGGTGGCGCGTAACTACAACAACGACCGCAAGAAGCTCGGCACCTTTCATCTGCTGTTCTACGCGCTGAATAAGGATGGGCAGCACGGCGGCGCGTCGCTGTGGAAGACGCGGCGCGGCGGGCGCCCTGCGACTTACGCGGTGCACGACGGCACCGAGCCGCGCCTGGTGGAATGCGCGGGTCTGCTCGAAGGCGAGGGGTGAAGTAATAGTTAAAAGGCAAAAGTAAAAAGGTAAAAGTGATGCGGCTCCGTTTCGTCATTTTCTGCCTTTTTACTTTTGTCTTATCCTCAGCCCTTCGGATCAAGTCAAAAGGTAAAAGTAAAAAGGCAAAAGGCAAAAGAGAAAAGGGACGCAGCCGGATCCAGTGAAAAGGCAAAAGGGACACTGGCTTTTTCCTTTGTCCTTTGCCTTATTCTCCATGCGGCGCCGAACCAAGGAAAAAGTTAAAAAGGAAAAGGAAAAGGGACGGAAGGTAACGGTGATGCAGCTCCGGCTTCGTGATTTTTGCGTTTTTACTTTTTCCTTTTGCCTTTTTACTCTTAACCTTCAACCATGGATCGCGCGCACATTGTAATCATCGGCGGCGGTGTGATTGGCTGCGCGATTGCCGCGGAGCTGGCAGCGACGCACGACGACGTGTTCGTGCTGGAGGCGCTGCCCAAGCTGGGGATGGGCGCGAGCTCGCGTAACAGCGGTGTGATTCACTCCGGCTTGTACTATCCCGCAGGATCGCTCAAGGCGCGGCTGTGCGTGGAGGGGAATCGGCTCACCTACGAATTCTGCGCGGCGCACAACGTGCCGCATCGGCGTACTGGCAAGCTGGTGGTGGCAGCGACGGAAGAGGAAGAGAGCGAGCTGGAGCGGTTGCTGGCCCGCGGAGTGGCGAACGGCGTCGAGGGCCTGCGCATTGTGGATCGCGCGCGCATCCGCGAACGCGAGCCGCACATCGCAGGGCGCGCAGCGATTGAAGCGCCGTCCACCGGCATCGTAGGCAGCGAGGAGCTGGTGAAAACCTTCGCGCG
>JBOGNS010000187.1:0-7446 GCA_050747305.1 Candidatus Acidiferrales bacterium
TCTCGTAGTCCAAGCGAAGCAGCAACGTGGTGTCCAGCGTGATGAGCAGGCCTTCGTTGGAAGGCACGCTGGCGGTTTCCGTGAGTTCGATGGTGCGCACGCTCATGGTGTGGTTGAACTTGAACGGGTTGGCGAAGTGCGTGCCCTCCGGCAGCACGTCCCCGGTTACGCGGCCAAATAGGGTAAGCACGCCCACGTGGCCTGCCGGAACGTATTTGAGGGACGAGTACAGCAGGACCGCCAGCAGAATCACACCGAGTACGATGCCGGCGGACTTGGTGACATCCGCCGCGCCCATGCGCCGGAAGTAAACCTCCGGCCCTTCGTCTTCACTGCGGTTGCGAAATGCGCTCATGTTGCTCTCCTTCTCTGAGGGATTTGTGTGCGCATTCATTCTAACGGCAAATCAGCGACGCTGCGGCTCTTAGCGCGCGCGCCGCTATGGAGTGCGGCAGCGAAGCTGCCGCTTTGTTTTGAGCGCATCTCGGTGTCCGATTGCCCAGCGAGATGAAGTTTCCGAAGGAACCCGGAAGTGGCGGCTTGTCTTTGCTCGTTCCCGCAGCGTTTGGCACAAAACAAAGCGGCAGCTTCGCTGCCGCACTCCATAGGAGGACTTCCGACATCCGACTTTCTTCCGCCGAACACCGGTCACCGGCCACCGACCACCGGGCCGCCGCCGTAACACTACCACTACTAATGGTGCGCTTTTCGCTTGACACCACGAGCAGTGTGGGCCAGAATCCCCCGCCAATGACCGGCTTCTGAGGGGGGACGATGGACTACCTGCCGGGATGGACGGTGCAGTGCATCAATCCGGACTGCGAAGCGCGCGGCCATTGGCTGCGCGTGCGCGAACCGCATCCGGACAATTGCGCGTGCTGCGGCGCGCCACTGGCGAACGTACCACCTCCGCTGGCGCCGCGGCTGCGCTTGCGCCCGCGCCCGCTGGCGGTGCACCGTCCGATGCGCCCGCGGTAGAAGGCGAGCGAGCGAGGATGCTTGTTGCGGCCACGTCGAGTTTGGCGCAGCGACCTGGCTAAAAGCGCCTGAGGCGGCGTACACGCCGAAGACAACGCTCTGTGCTGCGTCGTCCATTGCGGACGTGGCGGTCCCGTTCCCGGTTGTGTTTCGTGCGTTTACGGTTCGCGTTGAGACGGGTGCAAGTTCACAGGCTTTGCCGTTCGGCCCAGTCAGTCCCAGCACGTAACAGGTAGAAAGCGACCCAAAACAAAAAGGCCCCGGCCGTTGCAACACTGGCCGGGGCCTTCGTATTTCTTGTCTTGCGGGCCCGGCACCTGAGCGAATCAAGCGCCGGGGCTATGGTCCAAGGATTTAGAAGGTGTAGCGCAGGCCGATTTGCATGCGCCGCGGGCCGCCCATCACACCGAGGTAGTCGCCGAAGGTGGCCTGCGTTTCGATGTCCAGGTTTAAGGTGGTGGCATCGAAGTACGCGGAGTTGGTCACGTTAAAGACGTCCCAGCGCAGCGTCAGCGAATGCCCTTCTACGATGCGGAAGGACTTGGAAAGCCCGAGGTCCAGGCTGAGGTACTTGTCCGCGCGCAGGTTGTTGCGCAGGCCGCGGTTGCCGGTGTCTGTGAACCGGAATTGCCCGAGAGCGGCATCCGGATCGGCAAAAATATTCGGCAGCCGCGTTCCATCGGGACTCTTCACGTTGGCTGTCTTGGGGCACGGCCCCTGCGCCAATCCGAAGGGATAAGCTCCGACCGGCGCGCAGGTGGCGTTGCCCTGGAGGTTCCAATTGGTCGGCCAGGTACGGCCATTAATGGCGGCCGCAGGCAAGCCGCTGTTCATGCGGATGATGCCGGATATCTGCCATCCTCCGACGGTTTGATCCAGCCAGCCCGGCATGTCGGCGCCAAACCTTCTGCCGCGGCCGAAGGGAAACTCGGCCACCCAGTTGGCGTTGAATTGGTGGCGCATATCGAAATCGGAAACCGCGTATTCCTTATCGATATCCCACGAGTTGATGGCCGAACCACTGTAACCGCCGGCAAAGAATCCAAAGCTGACTGGAGCGCGCTCGGGCGTCGAGCTGTGATCCAGCGACTTTGCCAGCGTGTAGTTCGCGGTGAACTCTATGCCGGCCGCCATCCTCTTCCGCACGCTCAATTGGAAAGCGTGGTATTCCGACCGGGCAATGGAAGCCCACGTGTGCAGGTTCACGAACTGTTCGGTGAAGAAGGCGTTGGGGCAATCGCCGAAGCCGTCGCCATCAATGTCGGACCCGGTGGCGCAGTTCAGGAACCCCGGGAAGCCGAAGTAGTCTATGTCCTGCCAGAAGGTGCTGGTACCAAAGCCGGAGCCGGTCGAAGCAGTGCCATGGTAGCCAAGCATGTAGTCGTACGCAACCTGAGTGGCCGAGTATCCGGCGGGCAGGCCTGGTTCTGTTGGATCCCCATGGCATTGACCGTTCGGGATGGCCGAACCGTTTGCGTTAGTCGTAAGCTCGAAGATGTTGAATTGGAGACAGCCGCCATTGACTCCAGTTGGCCCGAAACTTGGGAACAGGTCCTCCCAGAATTGAATGGAGCCGATTGTTTGAAGGCCTTGGAAAGGAGCGTTTGCGTTTTGTTCCGCGAAACCGATCAAGTTGCGCGCGGCCTCAAATGCGGACACGCCTGACCCCGGGTGCACTAAGTCCGCTGGCATCGAATAGTCGCGGATGAACAGCAGGTTACGCCCGCGGCGGCCAACGTAAGCAGCCTCGAAGGAGAAACCTGCCGGGAGTTCGCGTCCGATGGAAAGCGACATCGTGTGTGAATACGGCGTGGTGATCCGGTCGTCCAAGCCGGTGGAAACGGTCAGCAGGCCGGACGGTGGCGTAGCCGGGAAGGACGCGCCCGGCGAGGGCTGTAAGCTCTGTGCTGCCGCTGCGGCCGTGTCGAGAACGTCGGTGAACCGCGCGCAGGCGGGCGTCCCGTCATCGGCAGTTCCTGTAATGCCGTCGGGGCCGGGGTCGCCGCCGATGTTGCACCCGCCGAAGAAGCTGGTGATGTTCGTGGAAAGTCCGAACGAACCGGAATTGTCGAAGGTGGAGGCCAGCGCGCTGCCGATGCGATCGTACACCAGCGAGTAACCGCCACGGATCACCATTTTCCCGTCGCCGAACATCCAGCCCAGCAGGCCGTCACTGAACCGTGGGGCCCAGGCCGCAGCAATCCTCGGTGACAGGTTGTTGTAATCCATCGAGTAGTAGCCCGGGCGGTTGTTGGCTTTGCCGCCCAAGTCCAATTCGATAAGCCCAGCATCGCTGGTGGGCAATCCGTTCAACATCAGTTGCCGGCGCGTTTCGAACCAGCTCCCTAGACTTGGCGTGGGGATCACCTGATTGCCGTTGGTTTCCCACGGGGGGGTGGCCATCAGGTAGCGCAGGCCGTAGGTGAAGGTGAAAGCCTGCGTCCAGCGCCACTGATCCTGCACGTAAAACTCAACCTCGTTTACCGCGAAGCGGCGCTGCACGGCTTCGCCCTGCGGCTGTGTGGCGCCGGTCTTGTCGAAGTTGTAGAAGGCGTCTATTTGGCTGATGGCCCCGTAGAGGTTGGGCATTGCGTCGCGGAAGGAAGAGCCGAAGCTCAGCGCAACGGCCGGAAGCGTGGCGCAGATAGGCTCGCTGCAATCGGCTTGACCCGGCTGCACGCTGCGGCCGCCATCGGGCAGCCACGAAGGATTAATCAGGAAGGTGTGAAAGGAATTGGCGTTGCTGAAGCGGCTGTTGCGCAGGAAGCGCGCATCGCCGCCGAAACTCAGGGTATGGTTGCCCCGGGTCCAACTGAGGTCGTTGCCGATGTGATGCACCGGCAGCACGCGGCCAAAGGTGCTGGTGTCAAAGTCTTCCAGATTGTCGATAAACCGGAAGTCCACGAATTCGCCGGTTTGCTGGCCGGCGGTTTGCTCCGAGATGCGCGAGAGGCCGTAGCGGAAATTGTTCACCATCTGCGGGTTCAATACCGCACGATAGCCCAGGGAAAAGCCGCGGTTACCGTTGACTTTGGTTTGGTTAGCGGGCAGACCCAGGAATTGCGGCGGGGCGGCCGTAAAGTCGTCATCGTGCATCGTACCGCGCCAGAAAATCGTGTGATTCGACGAAGCATCGATGTTGTAATCGGCGCGCAGGATCCACGTCCGGAAAAAATTGGTCACCGGGCTGCTGAACTGAAAGCCGGCAATGTTGATGCCATCAAAGTTGCCGGTCGTGTTGGGCGTTGGGAAGCCTGCCCAGTGCGCGAGCACGGCAGCGTTCGGCCCAATGCCTTCGGGGTCGAGAGCGGTTATTTCGGCGGGCGTGAGGCCATAGAAGCCGGGCAGAAAGCTGTGTGTGCCCGTCAGGCCAGCTGCAGTACCGCCGGGACACTCGTCTGTATTCGAGCCACTCATGTTCGCGTCCTGGCACTGGTAAATCACCACGCCATCGCGGAAGGATGAGGAGGGAATGTCGCGCAGCGTGCTGGCGGTGATGTTCTCACGCAACTCTTCCCAGTTGCCGAAGAGGAAGAAGCGATCCTTGACGATGGGCCCGCCCAAAGCGGCGCCATAGATGTGGCGGCGGAATTTGCCGCGGTCCTGGCCCGCCGCGTTCAGGAAGAAGTCGTTGGCGTTGAAAATCTCGTTGCGGTGCGCGAAGTAGGCGTCGCCGTGGATGTCGTTGGAACCGCTCTTGGTGACGAGTTGTACCTGCGCGGCCGATGAACGGCCGGCATCGGAATTGGAGTTCGAGGTGACCACGCGGAATTCCTGAAGCGAGGCTTGTGTGGCGCGCAACACGCTGGTAAAGGCGAAGCCGTTCTCGCCGTCGTTCACGTCCACGCCATCCAGCGTGATGTTGGTCTGGTCGCTGCGGCTGCCGTTGACGCTGCCGCCGCGGCCGTCGAAGTCCATAGTGCCGCTATAGCCGCCCGCCACATCGGATGCGCCGGGCACATAAGTCACGCCCGGCTGAAGGCTGAGCAGGCCCGCGGGGTCCAAGTTCAGCGACGGCAGATTGCCGATTTGCCGGCCGGAGACGACGTTACCGACGGTGGCGTCGCTGGTATTGATGCGGCTGGTTTCCGCCTCCACGACGACGGTTTCGGCGACCGCGCCCACGGTGAGCGTTACGTCGAAGCGCGTCGTCAAGCCGATAGCGACTTCGAGATCGGACGTCTGGGCCGTCTTGAAGCCCGTGGATTTGATTTCGATTTTGTACTTGCCCGGCGAAAGCTGCGGGAACACATACTTCCCGTCTTCGCCGCTTGTCACCGTGCGGACCGCCCCGGTGGCCTGATTGGTGATGGTCACCTCAGAGCCGGGGACGACAGCGCCGGTCGGGTCCGTCACCGTGCCGGTGAGCGCAGTGTCCTGCGCCCACGCGGGCCCGCTGGCCAGCAACGCCATCACAGCGCAGACCGATAGCCGTATAAAGAAAGATTTCACAACCCACCTCCATGGAAGGATTCTGTCTTGCACACCCATTCCTGAAACACCCCTGCGGGTCAAAGCCTGTGGCCGAGCAACACCCCAATACGCCAAAGCTAAAAACACGACCCCGCCGTCCTCGGCAGAACCCGCTGCGATTCCAAAATGCGACAACCCCCGCCGGCTTCCACCCAGAACGGATGCACTCATTTCATCCCCGCCACCACGCTAAGTCAAGCAGATTTTGGGCGTTGCACCCATTCCATGTTCTCTGCGGCAGGCCTGTTGCGTTCCGATGGAACTAGCCAATCACAAAATAAGGCCCCGACCGCTGCTGCGAAATAGCGGCCGGGGCCTTCATCTTGGATCATGCGACCCGGCCGAGAATCGCGCCGGGGCTAGGCTCCGCGCCGACTAGAACTCGAAGCGGAAGCCAATTTGCATAATTCGCGGGTCGCCCTGAGTGGAGGTCAGATTCCACCAATCGGGCGGCGGCTGCGAATTGTTGGTCAGCGGATCGATCACGATCGACGTGGTGCCACCGAGGCCACCGAGCCGCTGCGTGTTGGTCACGTTGAAGACTTCCCATCGAAGCTGAAGCTTATGCCCCTCGTTATAGGGCATGGTAAACGACTTGAAGAGACCCATATCCAGGTTCACGTAGCCGGGCAACCGGAAGTGGTTGCGCATGCCCGTTTCGCCCGGAAACGCGCTGCGGGTGCTTTGGTAAGCGAATTCTGTGTTGCAGGAGAAGAATTTCGGCGGCGTGGTGGCATCACCTTTCGAGATGCACGGCTTCACATCGCGGATCAGCGTTCCCCGCGAGGAAAGATTCCAGTTGGTGGCCCAACGTCCACCGTCGAAAGGCACGCTAACCGGCAAACCGGTATTCCAACGGAAAATGCCGGAAAGCGTCCAGCCACCGATCAGCGCGTCAACACCGCGGTTGACACTGGAGGCGAGTTGCCTGCCACGGCCGAAAGGCAACTCGTAAACCGTACTGATGTTGACCTGGTGGCGGATGTCGAAGCCAGAAGGCGCATAGAAATCTTCCTGGCGAATCGCGTTGAGGATGAACCCGGCCCCGCTGAATTGCCCGGCACTTTGCAGCGCGGATCCATCATCGAACGAGTGGGAAAACGTGTAGTTAAAGTCCCACAGAAGCCCGCGCAGTCGCTGGCGGACCGAGAGGGAGCCGCCGTGGTAGTTCGAATTGCCGATCGTGCCCCAAGCCGACAATGCGCCGTACTGCGGATTGAAGAAAAAATTGATCCCGGTAAACGAGTCGATGATGTCCTGGGTGAAAGTCCAATCGTTCCGCGCGGACCGCACCGCGAACCGGAAAACCGTTTGCGTCGCCGTCAAATTGGCGTAACCGGAACCCAAGATGGAGGCGAAGATATCCGAAAGCGATTGCCCGCCGAGAGCTGCCGGACTGAAGACGTTCTCGAAGTACGGAATCGACGCAATCGTAGAGGCGTCGAACGCGAGCCGCTGCGACTGTGGGATTTGGTTGCGAATCGCTTCCAGCACACCGGCCGCGGTGTACCAGTCCATTCCGGTCGCCGGATCGACGAGGTTATTGAGGGCCATGATGTCACGCTGCGCGAGCAGGTTCCGACCTAAGCGGCCCGTGTAGTTCGTCTGCACCACCAAGCCCCATGGCAGTTCCCGCTCAATGGTGAAGTTCCAAACGTGATTGAGCGGCGTTCGGAGACCTTCGTCCACTCCGCCCTCGATTCGGCGGGCATTGTCAGAAGGCTGTTGCCGCGGAAACGATATGCTTCCGGGCACCGTGATTCCTGGCAGCGGCCGAATCTGCATGTCGAAGCCGGTAAACTGCGGGGCCAGTGGACATCCCGTGGCCCCACAGGTGCGGCTGGTGCTGATATCGAACGTATTGGCAGCCAGTGTGGTGTTGGAGGTGAAGCCCAGCGTGTTGGCCAGGTCGAATTGCACGGCCAGCGCTTGCCCGTAATAGTCATTGACGATGGCATACCCGCCGCGAAACGCCGTCTTGCCCTGCGATCCGAA
>JBOGNS010000188.1:0-7764 GCA_050747305.1 Candidatus Acidiferrales bacterium
TTGCCGGCGACAAGTTCGCCATGGGCACCGCCGCTAATCTGATCTTCGGGCAGCATGGCGATTCCATCGTGCGTGCGCTGATGATTCTCTCCATGCTCGCGGGCATCAACGCTTATCATCTGATGGCTACGCGCGTGGTGTTCGGCATGAGCCGCGACGGGCTTTTTTGGAAGCAGGCGGCGCGCGTAAATTCCGGGGGCACGCCTTCGCTGTCGCTATGGATCAGCGTGGCGGTGGCCGCCCTCTTCATTGTGCTCAGCGGAACGTTCAAGACGCTGATTGACGCGCTTTCGTTTTTTTTCGTCGCCAACTACACCCTTTCGTTCACGTCGCTTTTCGTGCTGCGGCGGAGCGAGCCGGAGCTTCCACGGCCCTTCCGCGCTTGGGGCCATCCGTGGACCACCGGTCTCGCGTTGCTCAGTTCAGTGGCGTTTCTCGTGGGCGCGATCATTGGCGACGTACGCGGCGACACGCGCTCCAGCCTTTACGCGCTCGCGATTCTGGTTGCCAGCTACCCGGCCTACCTGCTCATGCGCCGCATGTCCCGTGGGTAACACAAAAAATGAAAGCCCCGAGGCGAGAGCCTCGGGGCTGGGTGTCGTAGGGCGGGCCCCTGTGCCCGCCCGCCTGCTGCTGGAGATTTACGTCAGTCGGAGCAGCAACGCGCGCAAGGCATCAGATCTTCTCGGCCACGGTCTTGGCTTGCGTGAAGAGCAGCAGGTAGTCGCGGCCGCCGGTCTTCGAGTCGGTGCCGGACATGTTGAAGCCACCGAAGGGATGCGCGCCCACCATCGCGCCGGTACACTTACGGTTGAAGTACAAATTGCCCACGTGGAATTCTTCCGCGGCGCGCCGCAGCTTCTCCGGATTCTTCGAATAGACCGCGCCGGTCAGGCCGAACTCCGTGCCGTTGGCGATGCGCAGCGCGTCGTCAAAATCTTTGGCCTTCACCACCGCGAGCACGGGGCCGAAGATTTCTTCCTGTTCGATTTTCGCGCCCGGCTTCACGTCGGCAATCACGGTAGGCTCGATGAAAAAGCCATCCGCGCCTTCCACCCGCTTGCCGCCGGTGACGAGGCGCCCTTCCTTCTTGCCGGCCTCGATGTATTGCAGGATGGTGTTCATCGCTTTTTCGTTGATCACCGGGCCCATATAGTTCTGCGGGTCGTCGGACGCGCCCACTTTGATTTTCTTCACTCGCTCGCTCAGCTTGCTGAGAAAATTGTCGTAAAGCTTCTCGCTCACGATGGCCCGCGAGCACGCCGAACATTTCTGGCCTTGATAGCCAAACGCGGACGCCGCCACGCCTTCCACCGCGGAATCCAGGTCCGCCTCATCATCCACGATGATCGCGTCTTTGCCGCCCATCTCCAGCACCGTGCGCTTAATCCAGATCTGCCCGTTCTGCGCCTTCGACGCTTCCTCGCTGATGTTCAGCCCCACTTCCTTCGAACCGGTGAAGGCGATGAAGCGCGTCTTCGGGTGCCGCACCAGCGCGTTGCCCACCGTGCTGCCCGGCCCGGTGACAAAGTTCACCACGCCAATGGGCACGCCCGCTTCATGCAGGATCTCGAGGAACTTGTAGGCGATGGTCTCTGAATCGCTCGAAGGCTTCAGCACTACCGTGTTGCCGGTGACGATGGAAGCACTCACCAGCCCGGCCATGATGGCGCACGGAAAATTCCACGGCGGAATCACCGCGCCCACGCCCAGCGGGATGTAAACCAGATAGTTTTTCTCGCCTTTCATAGGCGTGAGCAGCGGCGGCGCGCCCAGCCGCAGCATTTCCTGCCCGTAGAATTCGCAGAAATCAATGGTTTCGGCGATGTCCGCGTCAGCTTCCGGCCACGTCTTGCCCACTTCGTAGCAGACCCACGCCGACAACTCGAACTTGCTCCGGCGAATCAAATCGGCGGCGCGAAACAGGCACTCTGCGCGCTTCTCGTAGGGAACCCGCTTCCACGAATCGAACGCCTTGTGCGCTTCTTCCACCGCGCGGCTGGCCAGCGCCGCATCACCCTTCTGGAACACGCCGACTACTTCCGAGGGCCGCGACGGGTTGATGGACTTGGTTTTTTCCTTCGCCTCGATCTTTTCGCCGCCAATCAAAATAGGATACTCGCGGCCCAACTCGCCCTTCACCTTCTTCAGCGCCTCTTCCATCGCTCTGCGATTCTCAGGCGTGGAAAAATCAACGAACGGCTCGTTGGTGAATTCCGGGCGCTTCACAGTGGTCTGCGCAGTGGCCATGACGGGATTACCTCCCTGCGGTTCTCTGGCGTTGATTGCAGCCTTCGATTCTACTTTGCCCGCGCGATACCTTCAACCGTGCACGAGCTATCGCTCAGACTGGGGAGAGTTTCGGCGAGCAGGAGCCATGCGGCGGAAGATTTCACGCACGGTACCGTGAGAGACGACGCGGCCTCCGTCAGCCGCTCGAATGCCGTCGGCAATCTTTCGGCGAACATACATCCGGTAAAGAAGCGCCTCCAACTCTGACTTGCCTTTCATTTGTTTCCTCTGCGACCTCCGCGTCCTCGGCGGTGAGACACAATGGCCCTCCGCCCATCGCCGCATCCAACCAAGCGGAGGAGAATTACTTGCCGGCGGCGAACGCGGCCAGCGCAGCATCCACGCTGTCGTGTTGCTCGAAGATGGTGTCAAGTGTGGCAGTGCGCAGGGCTTGACGCACCGCGTCGTTACCCACCACGGCCAGCTCTTTGCGCGCCGCCATGCAGTGCTTCAGGCTCATGGCCAGCGTGCCCACGCCGGTGGAATCAATGTGCCCCACCTCGCGCAAATCCATCACGATGTGCTTCTGCGATGCTTTGCGCACCTGCGCGAACACTTCATCCTGCTGGCGGTAGCTGACCAGCGAAAACGCGCCGTGGCAGAAGAGCACCAGCGCCCCATCGCGCTCGTAGCTCTCGACCCGCAAATCCTCGTTGATGCGGTTGATCTTCTCTGCCAGTTGTTCCTTCATGGGCCGCCCCACACTCCGATGGGAAGACGCTAACGCGGAGAATCCGCGCTGTCAATGGGACGACAACGCTTTCGTCCTACTTGCGGACCTCTTTGACGATTTCGCGTGCTGCGTTGCGCCCCGATTGGCCTCCCAGGCCCACGCCGGGATGCGTGCCCGCGCCGCACAGATACAGGCCGCTGATGGGTGTACGGTGCCGCCCCCAGCCCAGCACCGGCCGCATTGTAAAAAGCTGATCGAGCGCCAGTTCGCCGTGGAAGATGTGCCCGCCGGTCAAGCTGTAGGTCTGCTCGAGATCGTGCGGTGTAATCAAGTGTCCATCCACGATCTTCGACGGCAAATCGGGTGCGTACTCCGCCAGCGTTTTGATCACCGTGTCGCCCAATTGCTCGCGCTGCGCGTCCCACTCCCCGTTGCGCAGCTTGTATGGGGCGTACTGCACATGGATCGACATCACGTGCTTGCCGGCCGGCGCGAGCGAAGCATCGCGCAGTGTGGGAATTGTGACTTCCAGGAATGGCTTGCGCGAAAACTCGCCGTACTTCGAAGCGTCGAACGCGCGCTCCAGATAATCAATCTCCGGCCCGATGTGGATGCGCCCGGCCAGCGCTTGCTCGTAGGCCGAAGCCGGCGTGCCGGCCTTGAACTCAATCTCTTTCCATGCTTCGACGGCAACATCCATCGCATCGGTTGTGAGATTCTTCAGCGCCGTGAAGGTGGGCAGCGCATCCAGTGCCAGATGAATGCGCGCTACCGTGCCGAAACAGCGATAATTGCGCACCTTGGTGGCGAAGTCCGGCGCGAGTTGTGCCGCATCGACCAAGCCCAGCAGCGTGCGCTTGGGGTCGACGGCAGAAACCACTGCCTTCGCGCTGATCTCCTCTCCATTTTTCAGCGACACGCCCGTCGCGCGGCCATCCTTCATCTGAATGCTCACGACCTCCGCGCCCGCTCGAATCTCCGCGCCTGCGCTCTTCGCGGCCTCGCCGAGCGCTTGCGCCGGCGCAGCAGCTTTCTGCGCGGAGGCGGCTTGCAACAGCATCACCAGCGCCGAGCCTGCCGACCACGGCCCCATCGCCGTACCGTAAATTCCCCGCGCCGCCAGCACCGCGCGCAGCGGCTCAAACTCGAACCATTCCGCTGCCAGGTCCGCTGCGGCCATCGGCCCCCAGCGCAGCAGGCGGAACATATCCTTGTCACCCAGCTTGCGAATACCGCGCCCCACTTTGAGCAGTCGCCACAATTCGGTGGCGCCGGGTTTATCAATGTCGGGCGGCGTCAGGTCAAGAACCGGAGCCACGGCTGCGCCAATCCGTCGCATGGCGGCGTGATAATCGGGATAGCGTGCCTCATCTGCGGTGGAAAATTTTGCGATGGCCTGCGCTGCGCGCTCCGGCTGCGGGCTCAGGATGAGCGCGCGGCCATCCGGCAGAGGAACGAGAACCGGCAGTGCGTCGAGTCCCGGCTCCATCACGGAGTGGCAGCGAAAGCCCGGATGGAATTCTTCCATCGCAGCGCGGCCGCCAATCACGTTGCGCCGCTCCAGCACCAGCGGTCTTCGCCCAGCCTTGGCCAGCGCGTGGGCACACGCCAAACCGTTCGGGCCCGCGCCGATAATGATTACGTTGTGTTGAAGAGCCGCCATTTCGTTTTTAGATTGTGAGTGAGCCCTCGTATCGAAGCATTTACACGGGCGAAAGCCCCGTACTGAATGTAGCTATGCTTCTGATCCTCGATCGCCGAACTGTCTGCGTGTCATTTTCTCTGCGCTGGTTCCGCCAGTCACTGCCGGTCTGCGGCCTTGTCAACCCATGCGTTCGAGATCACTGTAGGCTGCTCACTGTGAGCTGTAAGCTTTTCTGCGTTCTGCGTTCTGCGTTCTGAGTTCTGAGTTCTGCCTCCTGGTTATGCGGCCCGCACTCCCATGTCTTTCATCATTTCCAGCGCAGCCAGCCGGCCCGGCGCGCCCATGATGCCGCCGCCGGGATGCGTTGCCGAGCCGCACATATAAAGGTTCTGGATCGGCGTGCGATACCGCGCCCAGCCTGCCACCGGCCGCAGGAAGAAGAGCTGTTCCAGGGAGAGCTCGCCCTGAAAGATGTTGCCTTCGGAAAGGCCCCACTCGCGCTCCAGATCGAGCGGCGTCACCACCTGCCGGTGCAAGATGAGCTTCTTCAGATTCGGCGCGTGCTCCGCAATCGTGTTCACTACCACGTCCCCGAAGGCCTCGCGCTTCTCGTCCCACGTGCCTTCCGCCAGCTTGTACGGCGCGTACTGCACGAAGCACGACATCACGTGCTTGCCCGGCGGGGCCATGGAAGGATCGGTCAGTGTAGGGATCACGATGTCGATGTAGGGACGGCGCGAGAAGTTGCCGTACTTCGCGTCGTCGTACGCGCGTTCCATATAATCCACGCTGGGCGAAATCGAAATCGCTCCTCGCAGGTGCCGGCCCGTGCCCGGCAGGCAGGTAAACTCCGGCAGCGCATCCAGCGCCATGTTCACTTTGCCCGATGAGCCGCGGAATTTGTAGCGCTTCACTTCTTCGAGAAACTCGCTGGGAAGTTCCTTCTCGTCGAGCAGCTTCAGAAACGTCAGCCGCGGGTCCACGCTCGACGAAACCACGTCGGCCTGAATCTCATCGCCGTTCTGGAGCACTACACCCGTGGCGCGCCTATCCTTCACCAGAATTTTCGTGATCGCGGCTTGTGTGCGAATCTCCGCGCCCGCTTCGCGCGCCGCACCCGCGATCGCATTCGAGATGCCGCCCGTCCCCCCGCGCGGCAGTCCCCATGCGCGGAACACGCCGTCGATTTCACCCATGTAGTGATGCAGCAGCACGTACGCGGTGCCCGGTGAGCGAATGCCGAGAAATGTGCCGATGATTCCGCTGGCAGACATCGTGGCTTTGAGCACGTCGGTCTCGAACCACTGATCGAGAAAATCCACCGCGCTCATGGTCATCAACTGCACCAGGTTGTAGCGGTCGCTGTCCGGCAGGCCGCGGAAGCGGTCGAGCATGAACCAGGCGTGCTTCAGATCCTTGAAGCTGGGATGCGACGGGTTCGGCGGAATCATGCCGAGGATCGGTTTGACGAAGCGGCAGATGTGCACCATCGCCTGGCCGAATTCTTCGTAAGCTTCCGCGTCGGTGATGGAATGCCGGCGGATTTCGCGGCGCAGCCGGCCGTGATCGTTCATGCGCCACAGGTAATCGCCATTCGGCATCGGCGTGAACGTGCCATCCAGCGGCAAAATTTCCAGCCCGTGGCGCGGCAGATCAAGATCGCGAATGATCTCCGGCCGCAACAGCGAAACCACGTAGGAACAAACGGAAAACTTGAAGCCAGGATAGACTTCCTCGGTGACGGCCGCGCCGCCCAGCACGTGCCGCCGCTCCAGCACCAGCACCTTCTTGCCGGCGCGCGCCAGGTACGCGGCATTCACCAGCCCGTTGTGCCCGCCGCCGATAATCACCACATCGTATTTCTGAGTCACTTGGTCTTCACCTTGTCCAATGCGACCGCACATTGTAATCGCGGTAAAGGGCATCCACAAGGTGACGCGACGGCCACCGGACTGTTTGGTCCTACTTCACGCAAGAGGCGGTGGGTATGATAGGATGAGTGTGTGACAGAGATGAGAAAGAATCGAAAGAAATTGAACGCAGCGCAGGAAAGAGCGGCCCAGAAAATGGCCGACATCACGATGCGCTTTCTCGCCCAGTTCCCCCCGGAAGAACAAGATGCTCGGCTTCGAGCGTTCGAGCGCGCGGTGTTCAACAAGCCTAGGACTTCCGCCTCTGCGCCTCACGCCAAGCGGAAAGGACGGCGTCGAATTGCTCAGAGCCTTCGGCGAAACCGAGGTGTTTCTGGACGTACTGTCTGAAGGCCTCCTCGTCAGATTCTCTAAGAAGTTCGCGGTAGGCACGCAGCAGGGCTCTTCTTTTGTCATGCGCTGCCACATCGTAGCGCTGTCGCCCTCGGTGCCTGTCCTCCTCCATCACATCCTTGATGTCGTCATCTTCCGCCATTGCGTCGCTCGCTTTTCTCGAACCTGAAGCCGCGTCATTCTACTCGCAGCATAACGACGCAACAAGCATCGGGTATAATTCGCGCTGCGCGGGGATGTGCGGCTCAGGCAAGTTCAATCCGGGGGTGTCCTTTCTGCGGCGCGCCCGAATCCTCAGGAGGAAGCTGTGCCCATTGGAACCGCGGTACACGAACGCACGCTTGAGCTTTGCGAGAGTCTGAATTATCGCGAGTGGTCGGGCTACTACACGCCGAGCGCCTACGAAGTTCACCACGAGCACGAGTACAACGCTATCCGCAACGCCTGCGCGCTGATTGATGTCTCACCGCTTTACAAATACATGGTCACCGGCCGCGACGCCACGCGCCTCGTCAATCGCATCATCGCCCGCGACATCCACAAGGTGAAGCAAGGCCAGGTGATCTACTGCTGCTGGTGCGACGAACACGGCAAGACCATCGACGACGGCACCATCACGCGGCTGGAAGAAAATCGCTACCGCTGGACTGCCGCCGATCCCAGCCTGCGCTGGTTCCGCCAGAATGCCGCCGGCCTCGAGGTGGCCATCGAAGACATCTCCGAGCGCACCGCCGCGCTCGCGCTGCAAGGCCCCACGTCCGGCCGCCTGCTGATGAGCCTCACCGACGCGGACATCCGCAACCTGAAATACTTCCGCATGACCAGCACCAAAGTCGCCGGCGTGCCGGTGGACATCTCGCGCACCGGCTACACCGGCGACCTCGGTTACG
>JBOGNS010000189.1:0-10866 GCA_050747305.1 Candidatus Acidiferrales bacterium
TCTTCGCCCAGCATCACCACGCTGGGATCGCGCTCCATTTCTTCCATCAGGCCCGCGCGGATGGCTTCGAGAAAAGTGACTTGCGCCACGGCTAGCGCCTCCCTCGGCCGGACTTCACCGGCACGGCACGCGCCGCAGCCTTCGGCTTCTTGCCGTTCTTGCTGCTTGCGGGCGACTTGCGCGAGGAAGAATTGCCGTCGCCGCACGCCGCCATCACCGCCGCCGGCTCTTCGCGGCGCGGCTCTTCAATAGCGCCGAAGTGCTTCACGATCCACTCCGGCTTCACGCTGGACTTCGGCGGCGTCACTTCCTTGATGGATCGCTGCCAATCCGGCGCGATGGTGTGGCAGCCGTCGCAGTAAACGCCCTGCTCCGCCAATTCCGGCGGCGGCAGCGGCGAGTTCTCTGCGAATTCGCGCTCTCCATCCAGCTCTTTTTCGATGCGCGCCTCCATTGCGGCCTTCGATTTGGCATCGAGCAGCCCGGCCGCAAACAAAACTTTTTCGTAGCGCTCCATGGGATCGCGCGCCTTCCAGTAGTCGAACATTTCCTTCGGGACGTATTCGGCAGGGTCGTGCTGCGCGTGACCCTTCATGCGGTGCGTCTTGGCTTCGATGATCACCGGCCCATCGCCCGAGCGGCAAAGCTCCACCGCTTCCTTCGTGGTCTGATAGACCGCGACCACATCGTTGCCGTCTACAATGAGACCCGGTATGCCATACGCTTTCGCGCGATCCGCAAGATTCTTCAGCGGCACTTGCCGTTCCACCGGAGTCGAGTAAGCCCACTGATTATTCTCGATCACGCAGACCAGCGGCGCGCGCTGCGATGCTGCCAGGTTCATGCCTTCGTGAAACGCGCCGGTCGAGCTGCCGCCGTCGCCGATCCACGTGAGTGCAACAATTGTCTGCCCGAGATAGCGGCCGGCCATCGCGATGCCGGTCATCACCGGGATCAGGTCGCCGAGCATCGAAATCGGCGACACCACGTGGCGCTCTTTCAGGTCCCCAAAGTGGCTGGTGCCGTCTTTCCCCAGTGTCGGCGAGGTGTATTTCGCCATGTGCTGCGTGAAGATGTCGCGCGGCTGAAAACCTTTCACCAGCAGCGCGCCGATATTGCGGATCATTGGCGCCAGCCAGTCGCGCTTCTCCAGCGCGTATGCGGTGCCGACGGAGATGCCCTCCTGGCCCAGGCTGGAATACAGCCCGCCCACGATCTTGTTCTGCCGGAAGAGCCTCACCATCTGCTCTTCCAGCATGCGATTGAGCTTCATGTAGTAATAAAGCTCGACTTGTTGATCCCGTGTGAGCGGGTATTTCATGCGGTGCTCCGAGAGGTAGCACAGCCACTCTTGGCTGTGCGGTTTGCGAGTGGAAAATCAGAAAGGGCACAGCCAGGAGTGGCTGCGCTACTTTGCGCGTGCATATGCTCTTCCAGTTCCTCGCGCGTTGCGGCTTGTAGTTCGAGGCCAAAAACTTCCGCCACGTGCCGCGAAATTGTTTGGCGAACCTCATCCATCGCGACGGGCTTGCCCAGCACGCGCTCCAGCGATGTGGGCCGCTTATCCGCAATGCCGCACGGCACGATCAAATCGAAGTAGCGCAAATCCGTGGCGACGTTGTACGCGAAGCCGTGCGAGGTGACCCAGCGGCTGATGTGTACGCCGATGGCCGCCAGCTTTTCTTCACCGGCCGGCGACCCCACCCACACGCCGGTCATGCCGGGTTTGCGTGCCGCCGCAATGCCGAAATCGGCCGTGGCGCGAATCATCGCTTTTTCCAGTTGCCGCACGTACCACACCACGTCGCGCCGAATTTCGGCGAGGTTCAAAATCGGATACCCGACAATCTGGCCCGGCCCGTGATAGGTGATGTCTCCGCCGCGCTCCGTTGCGTGGAACTCCACGTTCATCTGCCGCAGCAGGTGATCGGAAGCATGTAAGTGTTCTCTGTTTCCGTTGCGGCCCAGCGTAATCACGTGCGGATGTTCGCACAGCAGCAGCACATTCGGGATGGCGTCGCGCTTGCGCGCGGCTACCAATTGCCGCTGCAGCTCCCAGGCTTCCGCGTACGCGATGAGCCCGAGATTTACCAGCAAGCACGGCTGCGAATTGGAAAGCTCGCCCGGGTGCAAATCCTCTCCTGAATGGCTCAAGCGGGTGGGAGCGCACAGCGCTCGTTTTTTCGCCGGTCGTACAATTGCCGATTCTAACAGCCGCCTCTGGCAGCCCGCAACTTGCCGTTGCGCGGCGGCGATGCGTTCTTGGATCAACTGCCAGCGCAGTGGTTACGCGTGGCGTCCAGCACTGCGAAGTCTTTTCGCCTCCCGCCTCGGTTCACCGCCGACCGCGGCGGCCACTCGCCGCCGCCCGCAACCTGCTTTGAAACCGGCGATTTCACGCAGCGCCTGCCTCACGGCTGTGCTACAGTGGAGGCTAGGAATGAACTACCAGAACATCATCACGCTGGAGCCCGGGAAGCGCGGCGGGCGTCCGTGCATTCGCGGGATGCGTATCGCGGTGACAGATGTGCTCGGCTGGCTCGCTGCGGGGATGACTCACGCACAAATCCTCGCCGACTATCCGGAACTAACCGAAGAAGATATTCGCGCTTGTCTGGCCTATGCCGCCGACCGTGAACGCCGCGTGCTCACCACGAGCTCATGAAGCTGCTGTTTGATCAGAACCTCAGCTTCAAACTCTGCCGCGCCCTTTCGGATCTGTTTCCTGGCTCAGCTCAGCTTCGGCAGATCGCCCTGGACCGTGCCGACGACCGTACAATCTGGCAGCACGCCAAGAGCGGCGGGTTCGTACTGGTTACCATGGATTCCGATTTTGCGGATTTGGCCGCGCTGCTCGGCGCTCCGCCGAAAATCATCTGGTTGCGTTGTGGCAACCAGAGTACGGACGCGCTGGAGAAAATCCTGCGCGAGCACGCCGCAGCCATGAGTGTTTTTGAACAAGACCGCGACGCGAACTGCTTGGAGATTTTCTAGCCCAAGAGTTCCTCGACTGGCTTTCATCTATCTCGATGCTTTGATTGGCGTTGCGCTGCCCGCTACCTCCCAACCCCCTCATCGTCTTGACAATTGTTCAAGCGCCCCCTAAAATCGAGCGTTTCGCAGTACGCAAAATAGTGTTCAGTAGGGGCCCTGGATGGAAAAGAAGCGGTTGGAGTACTACAAAAAGAAACTCGAACTCAAGCGCGACGAGCTGTTGCGGCTCATCGCGCGTACCGAGCAGGAAGGCCGCGCGGCCGACGAAGATCCTAATGTGGACTTGGCTGACAAGGCCGCCAACTCCTACACCAAGGAGTTCCTTTTCGGCCAAACCGATCACGATCGCCTGACCTTGCAACAGGTCGAGGAAGCGCTGGGGCGCGTCCGCTCCAACCACTTCGGGCTGTGCGCCAACTGCGAGGAAGAAGTCCAACTGAAGCGCCTGGAAGCCGTTCCCTGGGCCCGTCACTGCATCTCCTGCCAGGAAAAGCAGGAACAGGGCCTGCTGTAACCTGCACGTTTCCCCCGCGCTCCCTGATACGGTTAGAATCCCCAGCATGGCCAGCCTCCGGAACCTGCTCCGCCAGACGCTGGACGCCCTGGCTTCGCTGACCTTGCCTGCCCCTTGCCGGATCTGCGAAGAAACGCTCACGGAGGCCAGCCGGATTCCGGTTTGCGCTCGCTGTCTCGGGGCCGTGCCTCGGCTCGAAGGGCCGATGTGTACGCGCTGCGGGCGCTTTTTTCCGTCCGGGGTACCGGCGGACGTGGCCGAGCCGCTGTGCCAGCTCTGCCGCCGCGACATCTATGCGTTCGACCGCGCGCGCAGCTTTGCCATCTACGAGCGCGAAGCGGTAAAGGCAATTACGCTGCTGAAGTATGAAGCCATTACGCCGCTGGGAAGCTGGTTCGCCGACCGCTTGGGAGAAGTGATTGCCCGCAGCGCGGAACAGTTTGCGGTCGACGTGGTCGTCCCGGTACCGCTGCATCCTCAGCGAAAGCGCGAGCGCGGCTTCAACCAGGCGGAGTTGATCGCTCGCCCGCTGGCGCGCCGGCTGGGCCGGCCCCTGCGTTCCTCCCTTTTGGTGCGCACCCGGCCGCGGCCGGAGAAGCTGCGCCTCAGCCGCAAAGAGCGCTGGCGCATCGTGCGGGGCGCGTATAGCACGCGCGACGGCAGTAAAGTTGACAACCTGCGGGTTTTGCTGGTAGATGATGTGTTTACCACCGGGGCAACGCTGGACGCGTGCGCCCGAACGCTGAAGCGCGCCGGTGCGGCATATGTTGTCGGGCTCACCGCCGCTCGCGTCGTTCCTGACTGGGTGGTGATGCGGACCCCGGCCGCTGTGCCGGAACTGGCCGTGCAGGGCCGCAGCAGCATCTAAGTTCTGAGACCGGCGCTTCTCGGGCCGTTTCAGTCTCCAGAGCAGGCGGATAAGAAAGAGGAGTCGTGCAGGCCAAGCCACAAGGCGGATTGCGTCCCCGACCACGGGTGAGGAAGCCCTCCGAGGTGCTCCATCCTACGCTCAGGCCGCTGGCCTCCCCCTTTCCGCCGACCCGGCGCCCTTCGGTGCTTCAGGAGCCGGTATTGGTGCTGAACGCCACCTTCGAACCGATTAACGTTACGGCGGTTCGTCGGGCGCTGATGCTGGTGCTGAAGGGTGTGGCGCAAACCGAGGAACACAATCACGCGGAAGTACACTCTGCTGCCTCGGCCATGAAAGTGCCATCCGTGATCCGGTTGATTTCTTACCGGCACATCCCGCAGCAGACTCGCGCCCTTTCCCGCAAGAACATCCTGTTGCGTGACCGCAATATCTGCCAGTTCTGCGGTCACCATTTCCCGTCGTCCGAGCTCACACTGGACCACGTGGTGCCGCGCTCCCGCGGAGGCCATTCGTCCTGGGAGAACCTGGTGGCCTGCTGCTACGACTGCAACAACAACAAGGGCAATCGTACCCCCGAAGAGGCCGGGCTGCGCCTGGTCCGCCGCCCGCGCCCCTTCACACTGCACACGTCGCGGCAATTGATGCGCCTGATCGGCCGTCAGGACGAGAAGTGGCGCAAGTACCTTTTCTACTGATTTTCTTGTATTCCTGGAAACCTGCTGATCCAGCCGCGTTTATGACTGCCCCCGAATCGCGAAATGGGAGCAACCTTTTCTTTTTGCAGGCATCAAACTAAGTAACCACTTCTAGGACACACCCCGGGAAGCGGCGGTAGTTATACGCCGCTTCTCTTCTTTTTTTTTTTGCGGCCGCTCCGTCGCACGGAGCGCCTGACCCTGCCTTTCGCGGAAACGTCGTGAGGTCCTGCTCAGTCGCGGAATACCACCTGGATGCCCTGTCGCCAGCCCTCGTTCAGGCCAATGCGCTGCACTTCAATCTCCGGCGAGAGGTAGCGCAGAATCACCTCTGTGGAGGGATGGAATCGAAAGCCCGGCGCGATCAGGCAGAGCACAGGCGGCCGGTCCTGCAACTCGACTCCGTGAAAATAGCCATACTGCGCGAATTCGCCGCGCTCGTGATGCGCCCGCACCCGCAGCCAATAGTCTGCCGCCTGCAACACCAGATGAATATCCTCCGAGGCCTTCACCTCGATCACCACCAAGCGGCCATCCCGCCGCACGCCGAGCAGGTCCAGCACACCGCGATCCCCTGCCGAAAACGCCGGCACCTGCGAATAGACGCAGGCTGGATTCAGATGGGCATCTACCCGGGTGGGATCGCGCACCAGCAAGCTTTCCAGCCACCGCTCCGGCTGGGCGCGGTACAGTGCGTGATTCACATCTCGCGCGTCGGGATTCCGATGCCGCGCGAGCCTGCCCACAAGGCGCTCAAGGCCTTTCCAGTTGGCCTTGGTCAGCGTCTGCCGCCGCTCTTCGAGACCAAACTCCAGCGCACCGGCCTGCCAGCGCGCAAAACCCAGCCCGCGGAATCGTAGCGCAACCGCCTTAGTGCCCGGCGGCACGACCATGTCAATGGCCTCCGGCGCAAGGTTGCGGATTTTCTGGATGCTCTCGCCGCCGGCAGCGAGCGCACGATCCACATCGCGCCGCGGTGTCAGCCACGTGTCAATATTGCCCGCATCCTCCACATCCACGGCATGCACGCGCCACTGCGACTCGTCCACCTCGAAAAGCTCCACCCGCGAAGAGGGTGCAAGCGCCCGCATGCGGTGCGCGGTGGTTGTGGCCCCGCCGCGCGGCACGAAGAGCCGCAAGCCTGCCAGGCTCAAACCCGGGGTGTGACGCCGCATCCAGTCCAGCCACAGCAGGCCGAAACTTAGGATGCTGTCCTGAGCCGCGGCCGCCTCGGCGGAGGCCACGCCCATCACCGCCCATGCGCGCTTGCCCCGGCGCATCACGCCGCGCACATAGGAGCCGGAAAATGAATGCTCCAGGTCGCGCGCCGTGGTCAGCGATTCCACCTTTTCGTCGGGGAACTGCTGCTCGAGAAGCGGCTGGAAATGACGGCGAAACTTTTCGCGGGTGATCCTCGCCCCGTCGCGCGCCTGCAAGCGCCGTATAAACTCTAGCCGACCGGGCTTGGCTTGCCCAAAGCGCGCCACCTCCAAGGCGACGTAATCGCTGGAAATTTCAGCCAGCCGGAGGACACGACGCACCAGGTTGCCTTCCTCCGTCCACAGGTGCAGCAGCAATTTCTCCTGCTGCTGCCGCAGCTCATATTGGAATTTCGCAAGATGAGGCTGTAGCCGGCCGCCATCGTAGACGTCTACGGCGTCGGAATTCGCCAGCCCGGCGAGTAGATGCTCCAGCTCGGCCGCGTCGCTCAAAGTTTGCCGATTATAAGGAGAAAGGGTCGCGCTGCACAGGTGTGTGGCGCGCAAGATGCGGCAAATCCCGAAGACTTATCGCTCGAGCACCAGGCCGGTGGCTCTGGTGACCGGCGCGCGCTGGTTCCAGTCAGCCGGAAGCGTCTCGAAGTTCATACTCACGCGCCGCGAGCGGCCGCCGCCCAGCGGCGCTTCATATCGCCCGAGCAATCTCCGGCGTTCGCTGAACACCGGCTGATTCTCGAGGTTGTAAAATTCCAGCACCACTTCCAATTCGCGCAGCACCCCGGTGCCGGCGTTTTCCACCGTGCACTCGATGAACGTCACTTCCTGGCCCAGCATGTTCTCCGCGCGGCTCAACTGGAAGTCGCGGAAGTGAATGCGCTCCGCGTATCTTTGCTCCTCCGGCCCGAACGGAAGCGGTTGGGCTGCGGTTTCGCCCCCGCCGCGCGACATCACGAACCATGCCGCCGCCACGAGAATCAGCACGATGGTGGCGCCAATTGCCAGCGCCACCGGGAAGCCTCGCTTCGGCTGCGGTTCGGGATCCAAAGAGTTTTTCATCGCACTCAACGGCCCAGCGCCAGGCGCAAGGCCAGCGGCTCGGGGAGCCCTGCTCCCAGCATACGCTTTTGCACTGCATCCACGTCATACGGAATGCGCCAGAACTCCACCACGGTGTGATCCAAATCCGCCACCGCGCACGCGGCCCGCGCGTCGCCGTCGCGCGGCTGGCCAATCGACCCCGGATTCAGTAGGTAACGCGTGCCTTCCTCAACCTGCAATGCGGCAAAGGCCGTGCCCGGCGCCGGCTTCAGGTGAATCACGTGTAGATTGTTGTTACGAAACGAAAATCCGCCCTGGTAGTGGGTGTGCCCGAAGAAGCTCACCTGGGTCGGCGCTTCCAGCAAACCTTCCAGTGCCTGCGCGGGCGCAAACACATACTCATCCTCATTGCGCAGCGCACCGTGAATCAGGGATACGCCCTCCACCTCTGCGGGCCCGCCCGGCAACCCGCGCAGGTACTCGATGTGCTCGGCGCTGAGTTGCTCGCGAGTCCACAACGCCGCCTTACGCGCCACGGGATTGAAGTCTTCCGCGCTATCCAAACCGCTGCCGGCCTTATCGTGATTCCCTCGAATCGTTACCGATGAAAGCCCCTTGACGCGCTCGATTACTTCATTGGGGTCGGGCCCGTAACCGACCAGGTCGCCCAGGCACACCGCGCGGTCCCATCGCCCTTCCAGCGCCGTCAGGGCGGATTCCAGCGCCGTCAAGTTGGCATGAATATCGCTGAGGACCAGAAGGCGCACCGGGCTCCTTAGAGGCAATGCATTATAGTCGAACGTCTCATACGCGGCGCAAATCGTACTCGTAGGGCGGCCCCCGTGCCCGCCCCTGCCGTCAACGGATCAGCATGCAATCTCCATAGCTATAAAAGCGATACCCGCCGCGGATCGCGTGATGGTACGCCTCCAAAATCAGCTTGCGCCCCGCGAATGCGCTCACCATCACCAAAAGGCTTGAACGCGGCAAGTGAAAATTCGTCAGCATCTGATCCACCACGCGAAAGCGATGGCCCGGACGAATAAATATCGTCGCCTCGCCGGCCGCTGGCGCCACTGGCCCCGATGGGTCGCACGCTGCGCGCGCTGCGGCATCCTCCAGACCGCGCACAACCGTTGTTCCCACGGCCAGTACGGGGCGGCCTCGCGACTTCGCGGCCCGAATCCGCTCCGCACATTCCCGGCTGATCTCGTACGCTTCGCCGTGCATCCTGTGCGCTTCGATTTCTTCTTCGTGGATCGGCTGGAACGTGCCCAGTCCCACGTGCAGCGTAATTTCCGCCAATTCGATCGCTCGATCGCGCAAGCGCTCCAGCACAACAGGCGTGAAGTGAAGCCCAGCCGTGGGAGCGGCGACGGCGCCGCTGTGCTGCGCAAACAGCGTTTGATAAGTTTCCCGATCCTTGGGTTCATCCGCGCGCTCGATGTACGGCGGCAGCGGGACGTGTCCCAATCGCTCGATTGCCTCCGTCACCGGCCCTGGCGAGGAAAGCCTCACTTCTCTCAGGCCCAACTCGCCGCGGGCAATGACTTCCACCTCCAGTTCGCCTTCGCCAAAAAGGATTCGCTCGCCCACCGGTACCTTGCGTCCCGGACGCACTAGCGCCTGCCAGCGATCTTCGCCAAGCTGACGGGTGAGCAGCACCTCGATCCGCGCGCTCAAGTGCTCACGTTTGGCGCGTGACTGCTTCCCCGGCGCCGCGGCCTTCACACCCGCGCGCCGCCCAAACAGCCGCGCCGGTATCACCCGCGTATTGTTGACCACGAGCAACTCGTCGCCTCGCAGCACCTCCGGCAGCTCGCGGAACCAGCGGTCTTCCCACCGCCCGGCCTGCCGGTCGAGCACGAGCATCCGCGAGGCATCGCGCGGCTCCACGGGCCGTTGTGCGATGCGCTCTGGCGGCAATTGATAATCGAAATCGGAAAGCTTCATCGGCCTTCGAAGTGGCACGCCGCACGGAACTGTGCTATCAGACTGACCGCCTTCTTGCGGCGGTGCAATCGCGCCGCGCGCTGGAAGCGCCCGAGCGAATCATGTCCGAGCCACAGGTTATCATCAGCCTTCGCGGATCGCGGCGCGTGCAGGCCGGTCATCCGTGGATCTACCGCAGCGATGTGCTCTCGGCCAGCGCCTCGGCCGGCGACATCGTTCGTGTCAGCACGGAAAAAGGCCGCTTTGTCGGTCGCGCATTCTATAGCGACCGCTCGCAGATCACCGTGCGCATGATCGCCCGCGAAGATGTGGCCATCGACCGCGCATTCCTTCTCGAACGCATCCGCCAGGCTGCTGCCCGGCGCTCGGAATGGGTCAGCGACACGGACGCTTATCGCCTCGTCTATTCCGAAGGCGACCTTCTCCCCTCGCTTATCGTTGATCGCTACGGTGAAGTCCTGGTGTTGCAAACCCTCAGCCAAGCCACCGACCGGTTGAAACCCGAAATTGCCGGCATTCTCAGCGAACTGTTCTCCCCTCGCGGCATCCTCGAACGCAACGATGCCCGCACACGCCTGCGCGAAGGCTTGCCGCAGTCCGTAACAGTGCTCTACGGCGAGGTGCCGCCCGCCCTGATGGCCAGCATCAATGGTGTTCGCTTCGAATTCGATCTGTTTCACGGACAGAAGACCGGCGGCTTTCTCGACCAGCGAGAAAACTATCGCGCGGCCGCGCAATATGCGCACGGCGAGGCGCTCGATTGTTTCACCTACAGCGGAGGATTTGCCCTCACCATCGCTTCCCGCTGCACGAGCGTCGAGGCTCTGGACCTCTCGGCCCCCGCAATCGAGCGCGCCGGGCGCAACCGCGAGCTCAATTCGCTCTCGAACGTCAGCTTTCGCGTGGAAAACGCCTTCGATGCCTTGCGCCAGCTCGAATCCTCCGGCCGCCGCTTCGATACCGTCATCCTCGACCCGCCCGCCTTCGCCAAGGACCGCGCGTCGGTGGATGCCGCGCTTCGCGGCTACAAGGAAATCAACCTTCGCTCGCTCAAGCTCCTCCGTGCCGGGGGTTACCTCGTAACCTGCTCGTGCTCACACCACATCTCCGAGGCCACCTTCATCCAAACCGTGGCGGAGGCCGCCAACGACGCCAAACGCGATGTGTGCCTGGTAGAACGGAATACCGCCGCGAAAGATCATCCAATTATCCCCTCTATTCCTGAGACGTATTATCTTAAATGCTTGATTGCGCGTGTTTTGTAGCTTAACAAAATTACTTGACATGATGACGCGCATATTTTATTATTGCGTTCGACTAATTAAACTTTGGAGGTCGACGACCATGATCCAGACCATCACTCGCTGGGACCCCTTCCGTGGCGTTTCCACCTTGCAGGAGCACGTCAATCGCCTGTTCGAAGACTCGTTCTTCCGCAACCGCGCGGATGAGTCCGGCCTGAGCGCCTGGACTCCTTCGGTGGACATCTACGAGGACGGCGATCAACTGGTGATCAAGGCGGACCTGCCCGATGTCAATGAAAAGGACATCGACATCCGCATCGAGAACAACACGCTCAGC
>JBOGNS010000190.1:0-5017 GCA_050747305.1 Candidatus Acidiferrales bacterium
AGGCGGACAGGCAAGAGTGCCTGTCCTACCTGGCCGGCCGATGCCGGCGCTACGTCATGAGATTAGGGCGGCAGGCCGACGCGCCGCAGCAGCGCAGCGAAGCGCGGGTCGGTGCGCAGGGGATCGAGAACAGGAGTGACGCCAACGAGAACCATGGAGGCAGAGCGTTCCCGATAGGCTTTGTCGAGCGATGCGAAGGCCCGGTCTTTTTCTCCAGCCGCCGCGTACGCCACCGCCAGACCAAAGGCGATGTCAGGTGACGGCCCATAAAGGGTTTTCATTTGGGCAAGTACCGCCCGTGCTTCAACCCTTTTCCCAGCCATGGCATAGGAATACGCGAGCGACATCAGCAGATCTGCCCTGCTCCCGGAAATGGCCATCGCCTTTTGAAGCTCGGCGATGGATTCCGCGTGCATGCCCTTGCGGGCATACGTCCAACCAAGGACGCGACGCGCAAGCGTGAAGCTCGGATCCATCTCCAGGGTTTGCTTCGATTGCTGGATCGCTTCGTCGTACCGCCCGGCATAGCAGAGGATCTCTCCCAAGTCTGTGTTGATGATCAGAGAGAGCGGGTCCAATTCCTGCGCCAGCCGAATCTCTCGCAGCGCATGCTCTTTGCGCCCCTGCGTGATCAACTGATAGGCATACCAATGGTGCGCGGTGGCATAGCCCGGATTCACTTCCAGGGCGCGTTGAAAGTCCTTCTCGGCTCCCACCCAGTCCCAATCGTACTGCCATTTCACAAAGGCCAGCGAGGTGTGTGCTTCCGGGAGCGTGCCGTCGATTTCCAGGGCTTTCCGAGCTGCCGCCTTGGCCCGGGGCACGGCCCGGCTGCTTGGGACTTGTGGATTCGGCAGGGCACCCAATAAAGCGTAGGAATCCGCCAACCCGGCGTAGGCCTGCGCGTAGTCCGGCTGATTCTCGATGGCCTGCTCGAAATACTCGAGGGCCCTCTTCAGGCCGTCTACCGTCCTCTTGTTCCAAAAGTAGCGGCCCTTCAGATAAAGCTGGGTAGGCCTCGGGGTTCAGGGGGCGGGTGCGGGCGAGGCGGGCCTGCTGCTGCGGCGTGAGCGTGATCTGGATCTGCCCGGCGATGGCTTGGGCCACATCGTTTTGCAAAGTGAAGATGTCGCGCAAAGGGCGTTCGTAAGTCTCCGCCCACAGGTGCGTCTGATCCTTCACCTGAATCAGTTGGGCGGTGATGCGTACGCGGTCGCCCGCGCGCCGGACACTGCCCTCGAGAATGAAATCCACCCGCAGTTCCCGGCCGATCTGGTCCGCAGGCTTCGCGGTGTTCTTGTATTGCATGGCCGAGGTGCGGGCGATCACTCCGAGCCGCTCCGGTTGCATCCCCGCCAACTGCGCGATCATTTCTTCGGTCAGACCGTCGCTGAAGAATTCTTGCTCCGGGTCGGCACTCAGGTTCACGAACGGCATCACGGCCAGCATGATTTTGCGAGGTGGCGGACTTGGTTCGGCCCGAATGGGATTCCAGGCAAAGTAGCTCATCACTCCGAGAACCCCTAGGAGGGCCAGCGCGGCCACCCGGAGATAACTCGGGCGAATTCCGGGCGTAGGCAGAGCCGCGGTGATCCCTGCCGTGGCTGGCAGAGGGGCGTCGTCGGGGAGCTCTTCAACCCGGGCCATGAACCGGTAGCCGCGCCTGGGAAGGGTCTCAATCAGCCGCGGATGCCCGGTGGAATCGCCCAGCGCTTCCCGGACCTTGGCGATGGCGATGTTCAGCCCGTGATCGAAATCCACGAAGGTGTCCGCCGACCAGAGGCGATGACGCAGTTCATCCCGGGTAACGACGTCACCGGGCCGCTCTAGAAGAGCCACCAGGACCTGAAAAGGCTTTTCCTGCAGCCGGATGCGGCGGCCGTCCTTGCGGACTTCGCCCGAGCGGGCGTCCACCTGGAAAGGCCCGAAACGGTAGGCCCGATGAGCTGCGGGCACGGCTTCCATGTTACGACTCGCTCTGGGGGACGAAAGAAAGTCAGCTTACCACCCCTGACCCGGAAGTCAATAGTAACCGGGCGACGGTCGTAAGCCCCTGTCTTTGCTTGCCGCTGCCGGTAGACTTGAGATTGACCGTGAATAGACCCGCTGGGAATTGACCGGTTTCACCCACGCAAGCACGATGGCCGTGCCCCTAGCCCTCGCGGGGATGCGTGGCGCGGGCACACCCGCCCAAGGAAAACGGAAAGGAGAACCAGATGAAGACCCGAACTTTGCTGTTGGTACTTTTCACATTAGCGGTGTTCGCCGTGGCGGCTCCGGCGGCTGTGGCCCAGTCGGATAATCCCGGGGCCATTCCCTTTGAGTCGCTCGTTGTAATGAGGGGAGATTTCCATGTGCCAGCCGACAAGAACTCCCCCGGAAGTCTGGTCACGCAAATCCAATTTTCGCTTGCCGTATCCGGTGGGAGTGTTTCTCCCAGCACTGACCAATTCCTTTTTGTCTTCGAGCCGGCACAGCCCGCGAGTCTTCCCGCGGTGCTGCCCGCCATCGTTGTTTCCCTGCCCGGCCGGTGCCTGGAGCTGCACAAGAGCGGAGGATGGACGATGGGCGACGGGTCGGTGCGCGACTGCGGCTTCCAGCTCTATCACCTGTTCCCGAACCAGTCCAAAACGGACCTCACGCCGTTTGTCACTGATGTAGGAGTGCGGCTGGTGGAGGTAGTCGCCATCAAAAGCTGGGAAATGAAGCTGCAAGTCGATTTTTCAGGAGTGGACCCCGCGGGCATTGTGGGGCCGACGATGCTCTTCGCCACCGTCGGCAACCACACGGGAATGACCAATCTCTCTACGAGCATCGAATTTTTCACCCAGAAGGTGAGAGGGCTATGACCTCGCGTCTGTCGGGGCGGGTGAAGGCGAAAAAGGAAGCTCGAAATTATGCGCAAGGCAGAGAAGGGAAAGGAGAAATGAGATGAAGAAACGAACATCCCTCTGGGTACTGTGCACGACGATGGCATTCGCGGCGGCCGTGCTGGTGTTTACTCCGGCGGGCCGGGCGGTCGCCGACACGATGCGGCCGCTGCTGGTGCAAGTGATCAACGACAGCAGCGCACCAGTGCCCGTCACCGGCACCACCAGCATCAGCGGCACGGCCGACGTCAACGTAGTCAGCCTGCCGGCGGTGCAAGCCCAGCAAAGCGGCGAGTGGAACGTGGGCATCAACGGCACGCCCAGCGTCAATATCGCGAACCAACCCACCGTCAACGCCCACATCATGTCAGGCGCCTTCGTGGGCATCGACCCGGCCAACAACACCGTGCGGCTAGCGAACTCCGCGGGGAGCCCTTTTCAAGCGCCTCTCGAAGCCGCGGTGGGCGTACCCACAACCGGATCTTCCTCCTTTGCGGTTCCGGCGAACAAACGGGTCATCATTGAATTCGTTTCTGGTTTCTGCAGACCCGTCACGGCGACTGATTCCATGCGGGCAGAAGTAGGCTTGTTCACAACAAGCGGCGGTGTGAGCGCCAGCCATGCGCTTCCGATGGCACAGCCCTTTAGCTTTACGCAAAGTTTTGCGGAAAGCACAAAAATCTATGCCGACCCGGGAACAACAGTTAGTTTCGGCTTGGGTGTCATCGCCGGTCCAGCCCCTGCGTTTGTGAGTTGCTCCGCTACGATTTCCGGATTGCTCGTCGATCCCTGATGCAGAAAATGCCAAGGATTTTCAGCAGGCGCCTAATCTTGGGGGATGGCTTAGGTCCAGGGGGGATGTAGGGGCTGCTCGCCTGACTCTTGGCGGCCCCTAATCTTGAGGATCGGCGAGGCCGGGCGGGATGCAGGGCTGATAGAGGTGGCCGCCACTGCCTCCCATTCCGGAATCCAAATGGAGTCTGCCGGTTTGACTGCAGAAAGGAGCGAATTCCATGTCTGTAATCCGATATCACGTGCCGGTGGGCGTCCCCCAGTCAACGAGCCCTATTTGTTGGCTGGCGTGCGCCGTAATGATCATGCAATACAAGCGCGGCTCCACCCATCTGACGATGGCTGAATTAGGGATTGTCGGGGACGGGGTGGACTACCGGATCAGCTCTGTCGCAAGTCCCGCCACGTACAGTCTAGACCAAGGGGCATTCTTGCGGCAGTGGGGATTTACTCTTGCGAGGCTCCAGCCGAGACCGCGCGGCTGTGCCCCATCGGACGAAGCCTATGTCCAATCGTTGCTGCGGGAGCACGGGCCACTCATCTTGAACCACTATGAGGGCAGTTTTTGGTATGGCGCGAATCGGGTAAACCTACCTAAAGGAGTGCCGAAGAACCCTCCAGGCACGCCGCCTCAAGGGCATTCGGTTGTGATCACCGGCTGGGATTCGACCCTACGGCGCGTTTATTTCAATAACCCGTGGGGGGACACAGACGTACCCACGACCGAAAGCTCCATCATGAATGCCATTCGCCGATGGGAGACGCCATATAGATTCTCTCTGGCCTATCTTCCGTAGGAACGTGCTGTAACAGAGCGTTCGTAGAGGCTGACGCCAATCGCGACCGCCCGCCGTGCACCTTGCAAGGCACCGGCAGGATGCCGGCGGTACGTTAGGGCCATTGCAGCAGCAGCAGCTCGGCGCTGAAGCCAGGGCCGAAGGCGGCGAGCAGGCCGTAGTCGCCGGGGGCGGGCTTGCGCTGCTCCATCCATTCATTCAGCACGAAAAGTACGGACGCGCTCGACAGGTTGCCGTAATCGGCCAGCACGTCCCAGGACGGTTGTGTGGATTCGCGCGCCAGTCCCAACTCCTCTTCGATGAAGTGCAGCAGCTTCTGCCCGCCGGGATGCAGCACAAATGCGGAAATCGAGTCGCGCGTGAGGCCGTGGCGCGCGAGGAAGCCATCTACCAGCGCGGCGATGCGCTCGCGGATCATCTGCGGCACGTCGCGTGACAGCACGATGTGGAAGCCGGTCTCCTTGAGGTCGAAGCCCATCGCATCAATCGAGTGCGGAAACAGATAGCTCTCGGCGCCCAGGACGCGCACGCGACTGCCGTTGCCGTTCGCGTGACCGC
>JBOGNS010000191.1:0-7308 GCA_050747305.1 Candidatus Acidiferrales bacterium
AGGAGCCGGAAATCAAGATGCGCATGAACGTACCCCCAACTCAGAACTCAGAACTCATACGACCCCGACGGAAAAAATGGCCGAATGCAGAGGCCAGAATGCAGGCGAAACGTTGCATTCAAGAAGAGGACAGGCAGGAGTGCCTGTCCTACCCGGTTTGACGCTACGCTGCGCGGGGCGGAAGCGTCAAGAGTTTACCGCAAGATGAGAGCGGCCGGCGCGCGCAGGCGCCGAATTGCCAGTGGCCAGCGGAAACGATGGAGGGTTTGAGGCAGGTGAATGCTTCGAAACGATTGCGCTGGCCGCGCGAGTTGGTGGTGCTGAAACCTGTTAAGCTGTTTTGTTTGACTTAGACTTTGGAGAAACGAATCGAGAGATGAAGCGAACCCCACGGATTAGCGCCTATTTGCTTCTATATGCACTAGTGTGTGCGCCCGGCCTGTATCTCCATGCGGCGCAGGGCCGCGATGCATCCGACACGAAGAGCACCACCGGTGCGAAGCGGCAAACGGGTGATGCTTCGCGGCTCTCGGTCTCGCGGCTTTCACACAGCGAGCAGGCGGCGGGGATACGCGGTTTTGCGGCGGCGCGAGTAGCGGCACAGCGCGAACTGGAAGCGAAGCTGAAGCAGATTCCCAGCGGCGAGCGCGCGGAGAAGCATCTGCGGTTTCTGACGGCGGAGCCACATCTGGCGGGCACGCCGGGAAGCAAGCGGGTGGCGGAGTATGTGCGCGATCAGTTGCGCAGCTACGGTTTTGACGCAGAGCTAGTGCGCTACGACGTGTGGCTCCCGCACCCGAAGGAAGTGAAGCTGGAGCTGGTGGCGCCGGAGCGTGTGGAACTGGCGCGGCCTGAAGAAGCGATCGAAGGCGATCCGTCGAGCGGGGATGCGCGGGCGGTGGCGGCGTACAACAGCTATGCGCCGTCGGGCGAAGTGATCGCGCCGGTGGTGTATGCGAACTACGGCCTACCGGAGGATTATGAGCGGCTGCGCGATGCCGGCGTCAATGTGAAGGGCAAGGTGGTGCTGGTGCGCTACGGGCGCACGTTCCGCGGCGTGAAGACGTACGTGGCGGAGGAAAACCAAGCCGCGGGCGTGATTATTTTTTCGGACCCGGCAGATGATGGCTACGTGGTGGGCGATCCGTATCCGCGCGGGCCGTGGCGGCCGATGAGCGGGATTCAGCGCGGGTCGGTGTACTACGGATTCTTGACGCCAGGCGATCCGTTGACGCCGGGCGTGGCGGCCACAGCAGATGCGCGGCGGCTGGAGCCGCGAGAGGCGCGCACGCTGCCGCGGATTCCGACCATGCCCATCTCGGCGCGCGATGCGGAAGAAATTCTGAAGCGACTGAACGGGCCGCGCGTGCCGCGGTCGTGGCAGGGCGGGCTGCCGTTTACCTATCACATGGGCGGCGCGACGACGTTGCGCGTGCGCATGAAGCTGGAGATGGATTACCAGCAGCGCGCGATCTGGAACGCGGTCGGCAAGCTGCGCGGCACGAATGCGGATGAGTGGGTGGTGGTGGGCAATCATCATGACGCGTGGGTATTTGGCGCGGTGGACCCATCGAGCGGGACCGCGGCCGTGCTGGAGATGGCGCGGTCGCTGGGCACGCTGGTGGAGGGTGGATGGAAGCCGCGGCGCACGATCGTGGTCTGCGCGTGGGACGCCGAGGAGTTCGGGTTGATCGGCTCGACGGAATGGGTGGAGCAGCGGGTGGAGGAGTTGCGGCAGAAGGCGGTGGCGTACCTAAATCTGGACTCGGCAGTGTCGGGCGACCGCTTCGGCGCGTCGGGCACGCCGTCGCTGAAGGGATTGATGCGCGAGGCGACACGCGAAGTGAACGATCCGCGCACCGGGCGGAGCATCTACGAACTGTGGCGCGAACGCACCGAAGCGCGGCGCGAGGCGCCGGGGGCGGACCGCGAGGAGTCGCCGGCGCCGGTGGGGAATCTGGGGTCCGGGTCGGACTTCACGCCGTTCTTCCATCATGCGGGCGTGCCGTCGCTGGATATGGGATTCGGCGGCGAGTATGGCGTGTACCACTCGATTTACGACAGCTTCGCGTGGATGAAAAAGTTCGGCGACCCGGAGTTTGCGTATCACACGGCCGCGGCGCAACTGACGGGCGTGCTGGTGCTGCGCCTGGCGGAAGCCGATGTGCTGCCGCACGATTACGGCGCGTATGCGGCGGAGATTGCGCGGTTCGTGGAAGAGCTCCAACACCTGGTGGGGCAGGAGGGTGACCACCCGGAGCTGAACCTCCGTGGGGTGAACGAGTCGGCGGCGGCGTTTCGCGCGGCGGCGGCGCAGGCGGTGAAGGCGGCGCGCTCAGCGGCGGAAGAAGGTGGCGCGGCGCGCGCGGCCCAAGTGAATGCGGCGCTGCGCGAAGCGGAACAGGCGCTGCTGTCGCCGCAAGGGCTGGCGGGGCGGCCGTGGTACCGTCACACGGTATTTGCGCCGGGAACCTACCAGGGTTACGGCGTGGTGCTGTTGCCCGGCGTGCGCGAAGCAGTCGAGCGCGGCGATTGGGCAACGGCGCGCGCCGAGGCTGCGGCATTGGCCGAAGCGCTGCGGCGCGCGGCTGCAAGGCTCCAAGCAATCGTATTGGCCACAGATGAACACTGATGAACACGGATTACGAGGGCCAGGCAGAAGTTTTTTTTTCATCTGTGTTCATCCGTGTTCATCCGTGGTTCCATAGGATTTGGGCGAAAGAGGCCAGTCATGCGGGTTAGGGTTTTGTTTTTTGGACGCCTGCGGGAAGTGGCGGGATGCGCGGAAGACTGGGCGGAAGTGGCCGCCGGGGCGCGCGTTGAGGACGTGTTTGCGCAGTATGCGAAGGCGACGCCGCGGGTGGGGGAGTTTCGCGGGTCGCTGGCGGCGAGTGTGAATGAGGAGTATGCGGGTTGGGATGCGGCATTGAAGGATGGGGATGAGGTGGCGTTTCTGCCGCCGGTCAGCGGCGGCTAGGCAAAAGTAAAAAGTAAAAAGTAAAAAGTAAAAAGTAAGTGCGACACACAAGGCTGAGTGATGAAGGTTGGGGAAGGTGGGGATGGGAAGCAAGGCGGGAGTGGCGAAGCAGGCGGAGAGCGGTGCGAAGGCCGTGAGCAGCGCCAGAGTCGTGGCTGATGCGGCGACGGAGATTGTGGAGTTGGTGCGGGAGCCGATTCGTGCTGCAGAGTTCGTGGCGGCGGTGAAGGCGCCGGGAGATGGGGCGGTGGTGGTGTTTGACGGCATTGTGCGCGACAACTCGAAGGGTCGCGCGACGCAGTACCTGGAATATGAGGCGTATGAGCCGATGGCTCTGCGCACGCTGCGGCAAATTGCTTCGCAGATGCGTCAGCAGTTTGCGGTGGACCGCGTGGCGCTGGTGCACCGGCTGGGACGGCTGGAGATTGGCGAATCGAGCGTGCTGATTGCGGTGAGCGCGGCGCATCGCGCGGCAGCGTTCGAGGCGTGCCGGTTTGCGATCGAGGTGGTGAAGCGCTCGGCGCCGATCTGGAAGAAAGAATACTTCGCCGACGGCGCAGTGTGGGTGGAAGGCGCGACGCCGGGGCCTGTTAGCGGGTAGGGGGTAGGGAGTAGGGGTCAGGGCATGAATGAATGAAAGATTTCTTCAATCAAGGTTGCAGCGACCTGCGCGGCATCCTCTGAAGCGCGGAACGAATCGTAGTTGCGGATGAATTTCCTATCAAACCAGAGTGAACCTGACGCGGGCGACAGCGTGGAGAGAATCCATCGGCTCCGCCCGAGGCCGGCAAGGCCCACCATGACGGTTGCGCGGATTCAACCGGCAGGCGTCACTCCGCTCGCAAAGCCGTGCGCGCGCGCTCTGCGCGGAGTACGCCTTGCTGTGCCGATCCTCGCAATGGTTTGCGCAGCGATTGCGGGGGCAGCCATCGAGGAGGGACAGGCCCCTTCGGCTGCGTCGAGCCGCCTCAGGGTAAACAGGAGCCCGCTCCTACCGGCGCGCGGGGAGCAAGAGGCGCAGATCAAGGTCGAGGTGAATCTGGTGAGTGTGCTGGCGAGTGTGACCGACTCGAATGGCCGGCCGATTGCCGATTTGCCGCGCGAGGCCTTTGAGGTTTACGAGGAAGGCGTGAAACAGAAGCTGGAGTTGTTCGAGCCGGAGACGAGCCAGCCGCTGGACTTAGTGCTGATGGTGGACGTCAGCATGAGCACCTTGAAGGAGCTGGAGTTCATCAAGGAGGCGGCGGCGCATTTCGTGCGGCAGGTGGTGCGGCCGGGCGACCGTATGGCGGTGTTTGAGTTCGATACGGAAGTGACGCAACTTGCGGAATTCTCAGCGGACGTGCGCAGGTTGCAGGCCGCGGTGCGCGCGGCGACGCCGGGTGCGGGCACGTCGCTCTACGACGCGGTCTATTTCGGCTCCGAGGCGCTGATGGAGAGGCCGCATGGACGGCGGCGGGTGATCGTGTTGATCACCGATGCGGGCGAAACCACCAGCACTTCGAGCTTCGAACAGACGCGCCGCTGGGCCCTGCGCAGCGAAGCGCTGCTCTATACGATTTTGGTGCGGCCGGTGCGCAACGAAAGCGGGCGCAACACCGCGGGCGAGCACGCGCTGATTACCATCACCGATGTGACCGGCGGCGTGATGTACCGTCCGGATTCCTCGGAGGAGTTGGGCGAGATTTTCGACCGCATTGATCGCGAACTGCGCACGCAGTACCGGCTGGGCTATTACCCGGAGCCGCGCCCGCGCCCGCGCAGCCAGCGGCGGATCGAGGTGCGGGTGGCGCCGCCGCAGAATGCCGCTGCGGGTGACCGCGCTGTGGTAGTGAGGTTGCCGGCGGGTTTTGTGGTGCGACACCGGAAGGGGTATTTGACGGGACCGTTTGAATGAAACTCAGAACTCAGAACTCAGAACTCAGAACTCAACTCAGAACTCAGAACTCAGAACTCAGAACTCAGAACAAAGCTACCTCGAAGAACCTGCCTGCGCTCGGGGAGACGGTGGGTTTCCTTGACTTGGGGCAAGAACAAAAACAAGGGAGAACCCACGAACCTCAAGAGCTGAATTTCGGAGTCAAGGTCCCGCGTAATCGAAGCTTAGCAATCGTCGTGGTAAGCTCGCGTGCGATGAGCAATCCATTCTTGCAAGTGGCGGTGGAAGCAGCGCGCGAAGCGGGGGCGATACTGCTGGCGGAGTATGCGCGGCCGGTCAAGATTAGCTACAAAGGCGAAGTAGATCTGGTAACGGAGGCCGACCGGCGGTCGGAGGATGCGGTGGTGGCGAAATTGCGCACACATTTTCCGAAGCACATCGTGGTGGCCGAAGAGGGCACGGGGCATGAATATTTGCGGAACTCTGAGCTCAGAACTCAGAACTCAGAACCAGGCAACAAGAATCAGCAAGAGCCAGAAATCACCGGTCGGGATTTGGGGCAAGTCGCAAAAGATCAACACAGAGGGCGCAGAGGAGCACAGAGAAGCGCAGAGGGGAAGGAGGCCGCGAGGGCGAGATACCGATGGTATGTGGATCCGCTGGATGGGACGACGAATTTTGCGCATGGCTATCCGTGCTTTGCCGTGTCGATTGCGCTGACCGAGGCGGCGCAGGATGGCGCGAATACGGAGGAGTTGCTGGCGGGTGTGGTGTACAACCCGATGAACGATGAAATGTTCACCGCGGCGCGCGGCGAAGGCGCGTACCTGAACGGCAGGCGCATCGGTGTATCGAAGGTGGAGCGTCTGGCAACCAGCCTGCTGGGCACCGGCTTTCCGAGTCACAAGCGCACGCAAAACCCGAACATCCACTATTACTGGGAATTTACGCTCGCGTCGCACGGGGTGCGGCGCGACGGGTCGGCAGCACTGGATTTGTGCATGGTGGCTTGCGGGCGCTTCGACGGATTCTGGGAGTTTGGCCTTAAGCCGTGGGATACGGCGGCCGGCGTGCTGATTGTGCGCGAAGCGGGTGGGATAGTGAGCGATCTGGAGGGTCGGCCGTACGCGCTGGGCGGGGCGAGTATTCTGGCGTCGAATGGGCTGGTGCATGAGGAGATGAGAGCGGTGGCGGCGGAGGTGGGGAAAGAAAGTAAAAAGTAAAAAGGCAAAAGTAAAAAGGAAAACACGAAGCCTCCGACCTGATCCGAAGGTCGGCGGCCGTAACAGAATCCGTAACAAAAGTCCGGCGTGTATTTGCGACTGGCCGCTGTCACCTGGCGGAACGCGCGTGCGAATTCCGAATTGCGGAGCATGGGGTTGGAGTATAGGTAGAATTCCTGACGGCGTGTGGGTGAAACACCTGATTGCCGGGGGCCGGGCCGTCGCGTAGGGTAGCCAACAGTGGCGGAAAAATCGGTTGACCGGCAATCCTAGCGAAACATGGAGTTGCGGTTGGTTCGCATACTGATCGCAGACGACAACCCGTTCATACGGAACCACCTGCGGATTCGTCTGGGAAATCACGACGGCTGGCGGATTTGCGCAGAAGCGCAAAACGGGCGTGAAGCTGTGGCCAAAGCCTTCGAGATGAAGCCGGATGTAATCGTGCTGGATTTGTCCATGCCGGTGATGGATGGATTGCGAGCCGCGCGCGAGTTGGCCAAGAGGCTGCCCCAAGTGCCGGTCGTTATGTACAGCCTCTACGGCACGCCACAAATTGAAGTGGAAGCGAAAGCCGTGGGCGTGCGCGGCTTTCTGGATAAGTCGGAAGATTTTGGTCAATTGATTTCTACGATCGAACGATTGCTCACCGAGCCCGCCACGCCGGCGCACTAAGCCAGAAACTCAGAACTCAGACGTCAGAAGTCGGACGTCGGAACACAACCCGCGGAGATCCGCGCGTTTCATTTCGTTCCGATGCCGATGTTAATTGGATGGGAGAGCGTGGCGGCGCCTGCGCGGGTGCGCTCTCGTACCAAGCCGTCAAGCGCGCGCTCGACTGCCGCCTTCTGATTTTCTGCGAGGTCCGCAACCAGCATGACGGGGATCGGATTACTGTTCATCAGCCAGTTCCAAAGCTCTTTTCCGCTCCGGAACTTCATCTCTTCAGTGAGCCTCTCCACACGCACGTCCTTCAATCCGGCATTGACCAGTTCTTGACGCAGCTTCTCAGGGTCCGCGATTTGGAAAGGGAGTGGCGGCGGGTCCATCGGCAGGCCCGCGAAGTCTGGGACGACGGACTTCACGGCGGCCATGAAGAAGCCCAGGAACTCTACTTCCTGGGGAGGCCCGAACGCGACGAGAACCACACGGCCACGGGGCTTGGTTACCCGCACGAGCTCGCGCAGGGCGCGTGGCAGGTCCGGAAACAGCATGACGCCGAACTGCGA
>JBOGNS010000192.1:0-3916 GCA_050747305.1 Candidatus Acidiferrales bacterium
ATCAATTCCCGCGGCCTCCGCGAAAAAGACGGCGCCGTGCTGCGCCTGCGCTGGATCGTGTGGAGCGATGAATTTTTCCGCCGCACCGCCGCCGAGCTCATCGAGAAGCAGTTGCGTGAAATCGGCATCGCCGTGCAACTGCACAGGGTGAACAACTCCGAATACAATCGCCTCGCCGAAAATATGGGCGACAAGTACGACACCTTCATCGGCGGCTGGGGCGGCCTGCTCGATCCGGGCGACAACCTCTACAAGAAGTATCACTCGCGCGGCAGCCAGAACCGCACCGGCTATCACCACGTGGAAGTGGATAAGCTGCTGGAAGCCGCGCGCCGCACTACCAATCGCGGCGATGCCGTGCGCCTCTATCGCCGCATCGTCGCGCAAGTCACCGACGATGCCGTCTTTCTCCCGCTCGCCTATCCCGACTACATCTTCGCCGCGCGCCCCGAGCTCGCCGGCATCGAGGAGTACACCCTCGACAGCTGGTACGAATTCACCAAGTTCGCCGCCGAATGGAAGCCAAAAGGAAAGTAAAAAGGCAAAAGTAAAAAGTAAAAAGGGGAAGAGCAAAACAGAGCGCAAAACGAAAGGTGGGCAATGATTGTTCGCGCCAGAGAGGCCGGTCGGCTGTAATCCCGAGACTGCCCCAGAGCAGGCCGCGCGCATCTCCTCCAACAGCGATGATCCTGAGCAGTTCCCAGTCAATCGCTGTTGGTTGTTACCCCAAGCGGAACCGCGTGAGCCGCCCATTGCCTGTTATCGCAAGGAAAGTAAAAAGGCAAAGGAAAAAGGCAAAAGTAAGAACCTCAATGGGAAGCATTCATTCCCGGCAAGACCCGCGAAGCGTTTCGCCGCTGCCGCAAACCACGGAGATTTTCGCGCGACTACGTCAGTCCAGGTGTCGTCCGCAGCGCAGCCGCGCGAAGCGCAGCGAGGGGATTCGTTCTGAGTTCTGAGTTCTGAGTTCTGAGTTTCTTACTTTTGCCTTTTTACTTTTGCCTTTTTACTTGTTAAAGCGCCATCGGCGGCTTCACCACCCATGTGGTTCCCGGCTCGAGGATTTCCAGCCCGATGGCGAAGCCGCTGTCTGCCTTGTGGCAGTAGGCAACGCGCGCCGGCGAGCGGAAATCGCCCGCCGCCGACGTGAGCATCAGCATGTCGTTGGTGCGCCAGCGCCGCGCCGTCAGCACGCGCGCGCCGCGTGAACTGACGTTCTGGGTAAACGTCATCTCCACGCCCGGCGTTTCCGAGTGGCCGGCGATTTGCACGCCCAGCTCCATCGGCACGCGCTTTTCAACTCGTGGCACCGTGTAATTCGGCATCACTTCCCCCAAGGTCGCGGCGCCGCCTGCCTAAAGCGATGCAACCGCGGGCAGTTTTGCCTTGCGCTTGCGCTTGCCTTTCATTTGGTACAGACCGCTATCCGCGACGCTGAGCAGCCGCTCGACCGTTTCGCCGTCGAAGGGATACACGGCCACGCCAATGCTCGCCGATATCGGCGGATACTCGCCATCGTTCGCCAGCCGCATCGCGATGCGGTCAGCCACTTGCCGCGCTGCCTCCGGCCCGGCTTCCGGCAGCACTAGGGCAAACTCGTCGCCGCCGTAGCGCGCGGCCATGTCAATCGCGCGGCAGTGCATCTTCAGCATGCGCGCCACGCGGCTGATGGCTCGCGTACCCACCAGATGGCCCAGGCTGTCGTTAATCTTCTTCAGCCCGTCGAGGTCCAGCAGCACCAGCGCGAAGGTGCGCCGCGTGCGCTGGCTGCGGCGAATCTCCGCTTCCAGCGCATCCACGAAGCGGCGGTAATTGGCCAGCCCGGTGAGCGCGTCGCTGATCGCTAAGTGCCGCACTTGGTCGAACAGCCGCGCGTTATCCAGCAGCGCGCCGGCCAGCACCACCGCGTAGCTCGCCACCTTCAGCGCCTGTGCGACAGCGAATGGCGCGCTCAGCAGGCTCGCAGACTGGCTGGCCAGGATGTGGCACACGCAGTTGATGGCCACCGCAAGGAAAATGGCGCGGTCGCATGGCGAGTCCGCGGTTCGCAGCCGCTTCCAGTAACCGATACTGGCGCCGAAGAAGAGCGCCGCAGGCAGCAATTGCCACGGTCGCGGCACAATCGCCGCCGTATCCACGGGCATGCTCGCCACGCCGCGCATGAACAGTGCCGCCGTGAGATACGCCATCACTCCAACCGCTAGAAACGCGCCGCCGATTTCGCGGCCGGGATTCCGCGCGTTGGGCAGGTGCCGCTCCACCACCAATGCGCTCAGCAGCAGCACCGCCAGCAGCGTGGGCGCGATCATCCATGCCGCCGGAGTTTGCGCCTCCGCGCCGGCCGCCAATCGCTCGTGGAACAGGAAGCCTGAGCCCAGTTCGATGAAGCCGGTAACGAAAAAGGCGAAGGCAAAAATCAGGGAGATGCGATCATGCGTCCCGCGAAATCGCACCAGCATGTTCGCGGCATAGGTGAAGGCGATGAGGCTGCCGGCTACGTCTGCATACCCGTAAAGCAGCGGGTCCGCGGAAAACGGCGCATTGCGCAGCCACCATGCCCCGAGCCCCAGCGCTGTAATGCCGGCGGTAAGCGCCAGCAGCCAGCGATGATGCGCAAGTCGGCCCCCGAGTTGATACGCCATCTCCACTTCGTCGTTTCCCCGCCTCCCAAGAGTAGAGCAACTGTGGTGCAGAACGGGCGGGCCGCTCATGCTGCGAGACGCGAAACAGTAATTGCCTGTGGGCTCGGGAACCGAGTGCTTGGAGAAACCGCTCCGGCGAGGCTCAGCCACAGTTTCCCCACGAATCGATTCGAACCAATGGCAGGCATGGCGCGCAGGGACAGTTTGCATCCGTTCCGCTGAGGGTCGCCGAAGCCTCGGAAAGGCTGTGGTATTCTTGCCATTTCACTGCTGAGGGCGCGCGCTTGCAGAAATTCCATCTGGTTCTGCTCATTCATTCGCATCAGCCTGTGGGCAATTTCGACCACGTGCTGGAGGAAGCCTATGCGAAATGCTATCTGCCGTTTGCGCAAGTGCTGGAGCGCCATGCTTCGATCCGGATGGGACTGCACTATTCGGGCGCCTTGCTCGAGTGGATGGAAAAGCGCCATCCAGAATTCGTCGACTTGCTGCGCGACCTGGTGATTCGCGGGCAAGTGGAGCTGATCGGCGGCGGCTTCTACGAGCCGATCCTCATCGCCATCCCTCGCGAGGATCGCCTCGAGCAAATCAAGCGCCTTGGCGATTACGTCGAGAAACATTTCGGACGCCGGCCCACCGGCGCGTGGCTCGCCGAGCGCGTTTGGGAGCCGCAACTGCCCTCCACGCTGGCCAGCGCCGGTGTCGAATACACGCTGGTGGACGATAGCCACTTCCTTTCCTCAGGATTCGAGCCGGAGCAGCTTTATGGCTATTACCGCTCGGAGGATTTGGGCGCGCAAGTCAGCGTGATTCCCGGCCATCAGAAACTGCGCTACCTGATTCCGTTTCGCGGCCTCGAACAAACCATCGCCTACCTGCGCGAGGGGATGCTGGCGCATCCCGGCGGCATGGCGGCCATGGGTGACGACGGCGAAAAGTTCGGCGTGTGGCCGGGTACGTATGAGTGGTGTTACACCAAAGGGTGGCTCGATTCATTCTTCCGCGCGCTCGAGGAAAATTCCGACTGGCTGGCAACTTCCCCGCCCGCCGATTATCTGGCGGCTCACGCGCCGCTGGGCCGCGCCGCGCTGCCCTCAGCGTCCTACATGGAGATGGGCGAGTGGGCCTTGCCGTCGGAGCCGCAACGCCGCTTGCATGCCATGCAGGAGGAATTCGCTGAGCGGCCTGATGTCCTGCGCTTCCTGCGCGGCGGATTCTGGCGCAACTTCTTCGTGAAATACGCCGAGTCGAACCTGTTGCACAAGAAAATGCTG
>JBOGNS010000193.1:0-2981 GCA_050747305.1 Candidatus Acidiferrales bacterium
GTGCAAGGCACTGCGTTTGGCGACGCGGCGCCTACCGCCAATGCCGGCGCCCCGATGCCATCGGGGCGCGCGGCGAAACCGGAGCGCGTTGCCGTAGAAATTTTGCAGAAGCCCAATCCGGCTTACACCGCAGAAGCGCGCCGGCACCGCATCGAAGGCGAGGTCAAGCTGCGCGTGGTGTTTGCGGCCAGCGGCGAGTTGCGCGTCGCAGGCGTGCTGCAAGGCCTCGGCCATGGGCTGGACGAAGCGGCCATTGCCGCCGCCAAGCGCATCCAGTTTCGACCGGCGCGCGTGAACGGCCGCGCGGTGGATGAACCCGCCGTGGTCACCATCGAGTTCAAGCTCGCGTACTGAGGGAGGAAGCCATGCATCGCGATACGAAATCGAAGCCAGTAGAACAGACACTCTTGTCTGTCCTGTTCCGCACGCCGCGAACTCTGTTCCGCACGGCAGGATTTCAACGCATCGCAAGACTTCAGGGACAGGCAACAGTGCCTGCCCTACTTTTGGTGACCCTTGCATTACTCCTCGCGCTGCCCGCAGCCGCGCAGCAGCAGAATGAGTCGCCCGCACCGCCTCCTCAGCAGGCTACGTCGCAGCCGACCACCGCGCAGCAGCAAGCCGCCGCGCTCGACCGGATCATCGACCGCATCATCGCCGGCGAGCAGGCCACCGTAGACGACCTGCGCAACTACAGCCCGCTGATCGAAGCCTACGTGCAGGAAACGCGCCCCGACGCCGAGCTCGGCTCGGCTCCGCGCCGCGACCACTACTTCCTCGGCAAGGCCATGCTTGCGCAAGGCGTGGTGTACGCGCGCATGGATAAAAACACTGCCGGCTTCTGGCGGCGCGCCCTCGGCGCGGTGAACGTTTTCTCCCGCCAGACCAAGTTCCGGCCCACCGGCTTCCTGCAGATGATTTACGTGGACCCGCTCAATTTCAACCGCGAGACCTACGAGTTCGAGTATGTGCGCCGCGAATTTGTCGGCGAAGTGCGCTGCCTGGTGTTCGACGTCAAGCCGCTGGAAGACGCGCCGCGCGGCAGCTTCCTGGGCCGCATATGGGCCGAGGATCAGGGCTTCCGCATCGTGCGCTTCAACGGCGTTTACAGCGGCGGCACGACGAATTCGCCCTTCTTCCATATGGATAGCTGGCGCATCAACGTCGCGCCGGGCAAATGGCTCCCTGCGTTCATCTACAGCGAAGAATCCGAGGGTCAGATGCGCTGGTACCACGGCGCCAAAGCCAACTTCCGCGCGCAGATCCGCCTGTGGGGCTACAACCTCGCCGACGCCAGCAAAGAAACCGAGTTCAGCCAGTTGCTCATCGAAGCCGACAATCCGGTGGTGGATCAGAGCGAAACGTCGCCCGACCGCAGCCCGCTCGAGGCGCAGCGCCTGTGGTATCGCCAGGCGGAAGACAATGTACTCGAACGGCTCACCACCGCGGGCCTGCTTTCGCCGCCCGGCGACGTGGATAAAGTGCTCAGCACCGTGCTCAACAATTTGCTGGTCACCAATGAGCTGTACATCGAGCCGGAACTGCGCGCGCGAGTGCTGCTCACATCGCGACTCGAAGCCTTCACCATTGGCCATACCATCGTGGTCAGCCGCGGCTTGATTGACGTGCTGCCCGACGAGCCCAGCCTTGCCGCCGTGCTGGCGCAGCAGCTGGGCCACGTCTTGAGCGGGCATCCGCTCGATTCCGATTACGCTTTCAGTGACCGCTTCATCTTCCCCGACGAACAGACGCTGAAGCGCATCAATTTCGAGCGCAGTGAAGAAGAATTGGCGCAAGCCGGCGCCAAGGGCTTCGAGTTGGTGCAGAATTCGCCGTACAAAGAGCAGCTCGGCAAGGCCGGGCTGTTTTTCGCCGCGCTCAGTCACCGCGCGACGGAATTGCCCGGCATCATCCATCCCAACTTGGGCAACGGCGTCATCCTGCAGGAGGAATTGCTGGCCGCCGCGCCGGCGCTGGAGATGGCCAACAAAGAGCAAATCTCCGCGCTGCCGCTCGGCTCGCGCGTGAAGGTGGATCCGTGGACGTCGCAGGCCGCGCTGATGCAGGCCAAGCCGGTGTCGCTATTGAGTGCGCGCGAGAAAATGCCCTTCGAGCTGGCGCCTTTCATGCCTTACCTGACGCGCTACCGCCAGTCCGCGTCCCTCGATCCCAGCGCACGCCCCGGCGCCGCCGAATCAAAACCAGTGCGCGCCAACGCCAAGCCGCCGCAGTAGCCGTCAGTGGCCGGTGACCGGCGGCCGCGACGGGTGCGGGCGGCAGAATGCGCCGCGTCCGAATCTGCTGGAGCGGCGTAAACGCGGGGGGCAGGCACAGGGGGCCTGCCCCTACCTGCCAGCGAAAAAGCTGTGGAAAAGTCAGGCGATGCAGGATAGAAGCAGGTAAAAGTGGTTGACACTGGGGTAGGATTCCCATAGAATCTTAGGCTGCTTGTAGCCTTTCTGCCGGACAGGAGGGCCCGCTCTTTGACAATCGGATGATGCATGCCAGAACCCGTTTGGTTCACCCTGAGGTGGCCGCGAGGCAACCGAAGGGTTATGAGTGAACCGAGCGACATAATTTCAACAGTTCGCTACTGAAAGTCTGGCCCCGATGCAAATCGGGGTTTTGCATTTTCAGAGCAACCAGATTCAAACGAGAGTTTGATCCTGGCTCAGAGCGAACGCTGGCGGCGTGCTTAACACATGCAAGTCGAACGGGAATTTTCCCGCCGCAAGGCGGGGAAGTTTCCGTGGCGGACGGGTGAGGAACACGTGGGCAATCTGCCCGGAAATGGGGAATAACCCGCCGAAAGGCGGGCTAATACCGCATAACATCCTGGTCGCTTCGGCGATAAGGATCAAAGCCCGCAAGGGCGTTACCGGAGGGGCCCGCGCCCGATTAGCTAGTTGGCGAGGTAATGGCTCACCAAGGCAAAGATCGGTAGCCGGTCTGAGAGGACGATCGGCCACACTGGAACTGAG
>JBOGNS010000194.1:0-4763 GCA_050747305.1 Candidatus Acidiferrales bacterium
CATGTAGCAGAGGCCGTCTGGCGCCACTTCAAAGAAGACGCGGTAGGAGACGCTGCCCATCTTGTCCACGCGGAAGGCAGACTTCGTTGGCGGCGTCCCCTTGATCTCCTCGTAGGCGGCTTCCACATTGTCCACCTCGAAGAAACAGCCCTCTTGCTCTGGGTCGCCGCCGTTTTCCGCCAGGCCAATGCGGATGTTGTCTCGCGCCAGAATTACCAAGCGATGCGGCGCATCCTGCCGAGACACCACTCGGAAGCCGAACCGGTTTTCATAGTAAGGAATGGCGGCCTCCACATCCCGCACCGGCAGGTTCATGGCATCGTCAGCGTATGGCGCCGCGGACTTGAACACGGCTTTCATGATTGCCTCCTCGCTTTTGCAGGCCAATCACCACGAGGCTAGGGCCGCAGCCGGCCCGCCTGACGAATCTCTTTGCGGTAATCGGGGGCGTAGATTTCCACCGTGCGGCACATTTCATACAGGCGTGAGCGGATGCGCTCGCCGATGCGTTGCGCCAGGCTTTCCTCGCGATGTTCAGCCACCGCTTGGCCTGACGGCATGCGCAGCGTGCGCTTCTCGGCAAACGCATCGCGCGGCGCATCTTTGCCGGGCGCGCTATCGAGGAAATTGGTGGTAATCAGCGTAATGCGCTTCTCGTTGTAGCGCGTGTTGAGGATGTGACCCACCGTCTCCAGCGCCCACGGCGATGGCTTACTCGACCCCAAATCATCCAGCAACAGCAACTCGGCGGTGAGCACCGGATCGAGCACTTCCATCTCGGTGGTCTGGCTCACCGGGTTGTAGCTCGCCTGAATCTGCTTCAGCAGCTCGCGGTAGTCGCAGTAGAGCGCCACCGCGCCTTTCGCGCACGCCACCTTCAACACCGCCACTGCCAGGTGCGTTTTACCCACGCCGCACGGGCCCATCAGCAGCAGCCCGGTCTGATCCACCTGCGGGAATTCGCGCGCAAACGCTTCGGCAATCAGTTTGGCTTGCGCGAGGCTTTGGTTATAGCGCGTGGCATCCGTGCCGTGCTCCGGGGCGTCGCAGTGGTCGGTGTCGTAACTTTCGAAGTCGCAGTGCTCGTAGCGCCGCGGGATGCGCGCGGCTGCCAGCAGCCGCTCGTAGCGATCGTCACCGGCGCACTCGCACAGCACCGCTTGGCGCGTGGTGGCTTGCGCAGCCTTTGTGGTTGTGCCACGGCTGCCGGTCGTCGCCACGGCGCCGTTCACCGGCACCGTGCGCCAACCTGTTCCTCCGCATTGAGGGCAATCCGCGCGCGCCATGGGGCAATAGCACAGCCACTCTTGGCCGTGACTCTTGGTCTGTCGATTCGACGCGCACAGCCGGCAGTGGCTGTGCTAGGCAGAGCATAGTCGCCGCCGCATCGCTTGCGCAACTGGCCCGCTTGTGGACGCCTGTGCGGCGTGTGGAAACTCGGTTCTGCGCTGCGCGTAAGCGCAGTTTTTGGACTGCGGCAGCAAAGCTGCCGCTTTGTTTTCAGCGTGACTCGCGCCTCTTTTTCTTTCTTGAATCGTATAGGCAGACATTCGGTACCGGACGAAGGAACAAGCGGTGCAGGACTCCGCACTGGATAACGCACACCGATCACTTATCGCCGGCCGCCGGCTTGTGAATGCGGATGACGTTGGCGGGGTTGACGCGCACGATGGCGTTGCGCATGCGGCGCTCATCGGAGGCAGGGACGCCGCGCGCCAACTGCTCCTGCACGAAGCTGAGGAACTCCTGCATCTGCTGCTCCATCTCCAGCATTTTGTCGCGCATGTTGAGGACCACTTCGATGCCGGCGAGGTTCACGCCCATTTCGCGCGTGAGGTTCAGAATTACATCGAGCCGCTCGAGGTCCGAATCGGTGTAAAGCCGCGTGTTGCCCTGCGAGCGCGACGGCTTCAGCAGTCCTTCGCGTTCGTAGAGGCGCAGCGTCTGCGGGTGAATCTTATACATTTCCGCCACCGCGCTGATCATGTAGCCGACCCGCGCCTTCTTGCGCCCCGTCCCGCGCGCTGCCGCGCCGCCTTTTGGTCTGCCCCTCGGCATCGTCTCTTCCTTACTTCCTCACCTCATCAGGTCCCCGCTTCCTTTGTTCACACTCGTGCGCGACTAAACAGTTCCTTTCTCACGTCCTCATACGTCAGCCGCCCCAGCTCCCGCACCAATTCGCGCACCCGCTCGTCGTTGGCCTTGGGCACCACCACCTGCACTTCGATGTACTGGTCGCCGCGCTGCTGCGGATTGCGGGCCGACGGCGCGCCTTTTTCGCGCAGGCGAAATTTTTGTCCGCTGTTGGTGCCCGGTGGGATGCGCAGTTGCGCGCGCCCGTCCAGCGTGGGCACTTCGATTTTTGCGCCCAGCGTCGCTTCCGTCACCGACACCGGCACCGTGCAGTGAATGTCGTCGCCATCGCGCGTGAAGAACGGATGCGGCTGCACGCGCGTCACGATGTAGAGGTCGCCCGCCGGGCCGCCCAGCACGCCGGCATTGCCCTTTCCCGGAACGCGCAACCGCGAACCGTCTTTTGCACCCGGCGGGATGCGGATCTCGATTGTCTCCGCGCGACGCACGCGCCCTTCGCCTCCGCAGGTGCGACAAATCGTACGCAGCCGCCCGGTGCCGCCGCAGCGCGAGCAGGTCACATTGAAGCGCAGCTTCCCGGCGGTTTGTGCGGCGCGTCCCGTGCCGCCGCACGCGGTGCATACTTGCGGTGCGCCCCCGGCCGACCCGCTGCCGCCGCAGGTCGCGCAGTGATCCAGTCGCGCGATACTCAGCTTTTTCTTGTCCACGCCGTTGATCGCTTCCGCAAAGCTCACTTCGATGTGGTACTCGAGGTCCGACCCGCCTTGCGTCTGCGCCGCCGCTTCCGCCGCGCCGGCGCCACGGAAAAACTGGTTAAACAAATCGCGGAAGCTGGTGCCGCCGACTCCCGCGCCTCCGCCGCCAAAATCGAAGCCGCTGAAGTCCACATGGACGTCGCCCGCGCCCCCGCCGGGGCCGCCGCCCGTGGGCATGCCGCCTTCGTAGAAACCGAACTGGTCGTACATCTGCCGCTTCTTGGAATCGGAAAGGACGTCGTAGGCTTCCTGGATTTGCTTGAAGCGGTCTTCCGCTGATTTGTCGCCCGGGTTGAGGTCAGGATGATATTTGCGCGCAAGCCGGCGATACGCCTGCCGAATCTCCTTCAGCGGCGCCTTGCGGCCCACGCCGAGCAATTCGTAGTAGTCCTGCTTGGTCGTCGTCGGCATAAAGAAACGATGTCAGGAGGTAAGGAGGTGAGGAGGTCGAGAGCACAGCTTGGACGGATTTCTCGTGACCTCCTGACTTCCCGACCTCCTGACTTCTTCCAGCATGCTGTTCGCAAACTCCGGACTTCGAAACTACAGTTTGTTCCAGCGAGTATTCAACTCTGCCAATTCCTGGTGCTCGCGCGCGGCCTCTTCGCGGCGCCGGTGATCTTCCTGCGAGCGGCCCAGGCTGGCTTCCTTCTGATTGGCGCGTTCCATCCAGCGGTCAATCAGCGCGATCTTGCGTTCCACGCTTTCCGCATCGCTGCGAAACCGGAGCAACGCGCCGCTGATATCCAGGGAGCGCGGCGGAAAGTCCGGCGGTGCGTCGCGCGGCAGGTCGTAGAAGAAGCGCTTCCAGTCCGCGCTGGGCGGCTCGGAGAGCGCCACCTGAATCATGTACACCTGCTCACGCAGCTTCTGCGTGGCTACCGGCGGCCCGGCACGCTTCACGCCTGCGACCTGTGGTTTGCTGGCGGCGTCCATACTTTTCTTGAGCCCGAGCTCGTGCCTGAGGAGGTCGAGAGGTCAGGAGGTCGAGAAGTCGGGAGGGGCAGCAAAAACGACTTGCGCTTCCTGACCTCCTGACCTCTGGCCTCCGCCTTCTTAATTCGGCTTCTGCTTGTCATCCACATCCACGAATTCTGCGTCAATCACGTCGCTGCCGCCGGGCTTTTCCTGCTGCGCAGCATCGCCTCCAGACGCCGCTGCGCTGGCCGCGCCGCCGGAGCGGTAGAGCACTTCCGCCACGCGGTGCGAGGCCCGCATCAGCGCATCGGTAGCCGAGGTAATCTTGTCCACGCCGCCTTCGGCCATAGCGCTGCGGCATGCCGCGACCGCGTCCTCCACGGCCTTCGCGTCAGCCTCGGCCAGCTTGTCGCGGTTTTCCTTCAGCAGCTTCTCGGTCTGATAGACGAGACTATCGCACCGGTTGCGTGCTTCGATTTCCGCCAGCCGCTTCTTATCTTCTTCCGTGTGCGACTCCGCTTCGCGCCGCATGCGCTCCGCTTCGTCCTTGCTCAAGCCGGTGGACGCCTCGATGCGGATCTTCTGCTCCTTGTTGGTGGCCATGTCTTTGGCCGACACGTTCAGGATGCCGTTGGCGTCGATATCGAACGTGACCTCGATCTGCGGCATGCCGCGCGGCGCCGGCGGAATGTCGGTAAGGTCGAAGCGGCCCAGCGACTTGTTGTCGGCCGCTCGCTGGCGCTCACCCTGCAGCACGTGAATGGTCACCGCGCTCTGGTTGTCGTCGGCGGTCGAGAACACCTGCTCCGCGTTCGCGGGAATGGTCGTGTTCTTCTCGATGAGCTTGGTCATGACGCCGCCCAGCGTCTCGATACCGAGCGACAGCGGCGTCACATCGAGCAACAGCACGTCCTTGACGTCGCCCGAGAGCACGCCCGCCTGGATCGCCGCACCAACCGCCACCGCCTCGTCGGGGTTGACGTCCTTGCGCGGCTC
>JBOGNS010000195.1:0-4679 GCA_050747305.1 Candidatus Acidiferrales bacterium
CCACCATGCTTTTCTGGTGTTTGCGTGCTTCGTGGGCCTTTTTGTTCTGCTGGTACAGGTACCGGCCATAGTCCATGATCTTGCAGACCGGCGGTACGGCAGCGGGCGAGATTTCCACCAGATCGAGCCCTTGCTCGCGGGCCGTCTTCAGCGCTTCCCAGGGAGGCATCACTCCGAGCTGTGAGCCATCATCCCCAATCACGCGGATTTCGCGCGCGCGAATCCGCTCGTTCACCCGGACACTACGGTCGGCGATAAGTCCCCTCCACCATTAAGCATGACATCACCTCGGCCCGCACGAAACCTTGCAAGGATTTTTCCGGAGGCGCCCGCTGCGGCCATGCATCCGGTTCGGACGCCACCGGCAGCGGGCGGATAGTATAACACGATTCAATCTTCTGCCAGCGCTGCCCCGAACACCGCGCTTCCTACGGGGCCGCGAATCATGGCTGGCTATTGTACTCTAGGAACACTTCATGCGCTCTGTGCTACAGCCGATACCTTTGCTATCCGATGGCGGATCCATGTCGTAGAGTTAGGCTGGGTTACCTGTCTTGTGTTTCTATCGACCTGCTACGAACAGAGAATTCATCGCGCCGTCTGCCTAGTCGCACGAATTGTCGCGCGGCTTCGCCTTCGTTATACTCGGCGCATCGTCGGCCGCGGTGGAGGGTTAAAGTGACGCTGTTGGTGCTGGGCGTTTTCGCGTTTCTGGTCATCGGGCTGGTGCTGTACTTCGTCACCGTTTACAACAGCCTGGTGGCCATCCGCAACGAAACCGACCGCGCGTGGGCTAATATTGACGTGCTGCTCAAGCAGCGCTTCGACGAGCTGCCCAAACTGGTGGACACCTGCAAAGGCTACATGAGGTACGAGCAGGAGACGCTGCAAAAAATCGTGGAGGCGCGCACCGCGTGGCTTAACGCCAAGACCGTAGACCAGAAGCTGGAAGCCGGCCACCTCGGCGCCGGCGCCCTCAAATCTCTATTCGCTGTGGCGGAGAAGTATCCCGACCTGAAAGCCAACAGCAATTTCATGCAGCTTCAGGGGCGTATCTCGGCGCTGGAATCGCAAATCGCCGACCGCCGCGAGCTCTACAACGGCGCCGTCAACACGCACAACATCCGCATCGCGCAATTGCCCGACGTCTTCGTCGCGCGCTTCCTCGGCTATCAGAACCGCGTCCTCTTCCAAGCCGCCGCCGCCGAACGCGAAGACGTGAAAATCAGCTTTTGAAGCCCGCCTTTAAGAGCAGTACGGATTGAAATAATAGCCAGCCGCGATGCGTAGCCATCATGGGCGCGCATAGCCCATCCGCGAGAATGTCTCATGACTATCAGGCGCGCTTGAGCTACAATGCGCCCACAAAGTCACGTGAAAACTCACTCGGATGACGAGTGCTCCGGAGGAGGGCTTTCGCATGGCATCGCTCACCGGCCCGGTCACCCAAGCGGAACGCATTGATTCGCTCGACGTGCTGCGCGGCTTCGCGCTGCTCGGCATTCTGGCGATGAACATCATGTCGTTCTCCATGCCGTTCTCTGCGTATTTCAATCCCACGTCCTTCGGCGACCTCACCGGCGCCAACTATTGGGTGTGGTTCTTTTCCCACTTGCTGTTCGACCAGAAGTTCATGACCATTTTCTCGATGCTGTTCGGCGCGGGCATCATCATTTTCACCACGCGCGCCGCCGAGCGCGGCCGCTCCCCCGCCGCGATGCACTACCGCCGCACCTTCTGGTTGCTGGTGATTGGCGCCGTGCACGCCTACCTGCTGTGGTACGGCGACATCCTCGTGCTCTACGCCATGTGCGCCATGATTATCTACCCCGCGCGCAAGCTTTCGCCAAAACTGCTGCTGCCCATCGGCGTATTCATGCTGCTGATCGGCTCGGCGTTCTCGCTGATGGCTGGCCTGACGGTGTCGTATTGGCCGCCGGAAGCGGTTACCGAAATGACCGAGTTCTGGAAGCCGGGCCCTGAAAAAATTCAAGAAGAAATCGCTGCCTACACCGGCCCGTGGAGCGGGCAGTTGCCGCACCGCGTGGAAATGTCCATTGGCTTCCACACCGGATACTTCATCAAGTGGGGCTTCTGGCGCGCAGGCGGGCTGATGCTGGTGGGTATGGCCCTCTATCAATGGGGAATTTTCAGCGCACGGCGCTCTCGACAGACCTACCTCACAATGGCTACCGTTGGACTGCTCGCCGGACTCTCGCTGATCTACGCGGGCATCCGTTTCAACCATGCCGCCCAATGGGATTTGCGCTCTTCATTTTTCCAGGGCGCGCAGTTCAATTACTGGGGCAGCCTGCTGATGAGTACGGCCTACATCGGCTTGATGATGCTCTTCTGCCAAAGTGTCGCGGGCGTGTGGCTGAAGGGCAGCCTGCGCGCCGTCGGCCAAATGGCATTCACCAACTACCTGATGCACACGCTGATCTGCATCATGATCTTCTACGGCCCGGGCCTCGGTTTGTTCGGACAGGTGGACCGCCTCGGCCAGATCGGCGTCGTGTTCGTCATTTGGATCGCGCAGCTCATCTACTCGCCCATCTGGCTGCGCCACTTCCGCTTCGGTCCCTTCGAGTGGCTGTGGCGCTCCCTCACCTACTGGCAATTGCAGCCCATGCGCCGCGCGCAGCCCGCGCCAGCGGTGGCCGCCACCGCTTCATAAGTTCCTGAGGAGGCCTCCATGGCATCGCTCACCGGCCCGGTCACCCAAGCGGAACGCATTGATTCGCTCGACGTGCTGCGCGGCTTCGCGCTGCTCGGCATTCTGGTGATGAACATCATGTCGTTCTCCATGCCGTTCTCTGCGTATTTCAATCCCACCGCCTTCGGCGACCTCAGCGGCGCCAACTATTGGGTCTGGTTCTTTTCCCACCTGCTGTTCGACCTGAAGTTCATGACCATTTTCTCGATGCTCTTCGGCGCGGGCATCATCATTTTCACCACGCGCGCCGCCGAGCGTGGGCGCTCGCCCGCGGCGCTCCACTACCGTCGCAGCTTCTGGCTATTGGTGATTGGCGCCATCCACGCCTACCTGCTGTGGTACGGCGATATTCTCGTGCTTTATGCGATGTGCGCCATGATTATTTACCCCGCCCGTAAGCTTTCGTCGAAAGCCCTGCTGCCCATCGGGCTCGCGATGCTGCTGATTGGTTCGGGCATCAACTTCCTGGCGGGCTTCACCTTGCCGCACTGGCCACCCGACGCCGTTGCCGAAATGAACCAGACCTGGAAACCCGGCCCCGAAAAGCTCAACGAAGAAATCGCTGCCTACACCGGCCCCTGGAGCGGCCAGCTATCGCATCGCGTACCGCAAGCCCTCGAGTTTCAGACCTTCGGTTTCCTCTTCTTTGCCTTCTGGCGCGCCGGCGGGCTGATGCTGATCGGCATGGCGCTCTACAAATTAGGCGTGTTTAATGCGACCTGCTCGCGCAAGTTCTACTCCGTGCTGGCGGCGCTCGCGCTGTTGGGATTGCCTCTGGTTTACACCGGCGTGCGCCTGAACGAAGCCTCGCAATGGGCCATGCACTTCGCATTCTTCAGGGGGGTGCATTTCAACTACTGGGGCAGCGTATTGGTGAGCACGGCCTACATCGGCTTGTTGATGCTCTTCTGCCAGAGTGTCGCGGGCGGATGGCTGAAGGGCAGCCTGCGCGCCGTCGGCCAAATGGCATTCACCAACTACCTGATGCACACGCTGATCTGCATCACAATTTTCTACGGCCCGGGCTTCGGCCTCTTCGCGCAAGTGGGTCGTGTCGGGCAGATCGGTACCGTGTTCGTCATCTGGATCGCGCAACTCATCTACTCGCCCATATGGCTGCGCCATTTCCGCTTCGGGCCCTTCGAGTGGCTCTGGCGCTCCCTCACCTACTGGCGCTTCCAGCCTATGCGCCGCCAGCAACCCGCCCCGGCCGCCGCCCCCGCTTCCTAGCCGGGGTCTCGTTGCGGCCGGCAAGTCGCTCGTGCCGAATCCATTCACCAAGCCTGATGCGGGCGCTCGATACGGCTTCGTTGCGCTTCTAACCTTTCCCTCCGCGCGCCGTCCAATCTGCTATAGTTAGCCTCCCTATATATAGGGAGGCTCATCTACATGTTCAGCGCCGAACTCAAGAAGGGCAGCGCCGAGATGTTGATCCTGTCGCTGGTGGAGGCGCGGCCGCGCCACGGCTACGAAATCGGCAAGCTGATCGAATTGCGCTCCGGCGGCAAATTGAAGTTCGCGCTACCCAGTTTGTATCCCACGCTGCTGCGGCTGGAGAATCGCGGCTGGATCAAAGGCCGCTGGGTGGAAAAACCGGGCGAGCGACAGCGCTGCTTCTATCGCCTGACGCCGGAAGGCCGCCGCGTGCTCGCGCAGCAACGCGACACCTGGGAGCAATACATTGCCGCCGTAAAACAGGTGATGAAGCCAAAGCGCGCGTAGGGGCGGCTTTACGCCGCCATTGGTTCGAGTGTAGCGCCGGCCTTCAGGCCGGCATGTAGCACAGGCTTTTAGCCTGTGCGGTGTGGCAAGCCGTCACGACGAGTCGCGGCAGAACATGCGTAACTGGGGACAATACGTCCGCGAGCAGTTGTCGCTTCCCGAGCTCACCCCGGAGCGCGAATCGCGCATCGTGCGCGAGTTAGCGACGCAACTGGAAGACTTCTATCGTGAGGCGCTCGCC
>JBOGNS010000196.1:0-6421 GCA_050747305.1 Candidatus Acidiferrales bacterium
GCACAGCGGTGGCGGCGCCGATTCCGCCGCGCGTGAAAGTTCCCACGCTGGTGGTGATGGCTGGGAAAACTGATCAGCCGGAGTATCAGCTTGTCGGAAAGCTTGCAGTGATCGGGAAGTCAGATATGGCCACCATCAGGCTGAAGGGCTGGTTCAAGCCCAAAGTAGCGGCGCAAATCAACAAGCGCGACGACGGCTTCTACATCGGCAAAGGCGATAAGGCGCCCAGCGTGAATGGCGTCCCCATCAGCGGGCCCACGCGGCTGAACGAAGGCGACGTGATCGAAGTTGCCGGCGTGAAGATGCACTTCGTCTTTAGGAACTAGGGACTCGGTACCAGGGACTCGGCGGGGCACTAGAGGATTTTCCCCCCGTACCGAGTTCCCAGTCCCAGTCCCCAGTCACTAGTCCCTAGTCCCCAATCCCCTGCTAGAATTCCCAGTGATGCCTCGAAGCTCGCTGGCGGAATATCTCAAGCTACTTCACAGCAACAACAGCGATATCGCCTATGTGCATCGCCGCGGCTACCGAGCGGAGCGGTGGAGCTATCGCCGCGTGGCCAATGCGGCAGTGCAGGTGGCGCGTCAGTTGGAACAGCGCGGCGTGGCGCAAGGCGATCGCGTGCTGCTGTGGGGCGAGAACTGCGCGGAGTGGGTGGTGGCGTTCTGGGGATGCGTGCTGCGCGGCGCCGTGGTGGTGCCCATGGATCGCATCGCCGCCGCCGATTTCGCGGCGCGCGTAGCGCAGCAGGTGGAAGCCAAGCTGGCTATCGGCTCGCCGGAACTGATTGGCGCGCTCGCCGGCGTCCCTTCCCTGCCCTTCGACAAGATCAACGGCGGCGCGCCGCTGGATGGCTCGGGTGTGCGCTACACGCTGCCCAAGCTGACGCGCAGCGATACGCTGCAAATCATTTTCACCTCGGGCACCACGGCGGAGCCGAAAGGCGTAGTGATCACGCACGGCAATGTGCTGGCGAATCTCGAGCCGCTGGAGACGGAAATTGCGCGCTACATGAAGTACGAGCGCATCTTTCATCCCATCCGCTTCCTGAATTTGCTGCCGCTCAGTCACGTCTTCGGGCAATTTCTGGGATTGTTTCTGCCGCCGCTGCTTTCGGGAACGGTCTTTTTTCAGGATTCGCTCAACCCCTCTGAGATCATCCTCACAATCAAACGAGAGCGTGTGTCGGTTCTGGTGGCGGTGCCGCGCTTGCTGGAGTCGCTGCGGCAAAAGATTGAGCGCGATGTAGCAGCCGCGGGCGGCTCGGAATCGTTCCACCGCATGCTCGATGCGGCCGGCGAACAAAAATTCCTGTGGCGCTGGTGGCGCTTCCGGCGCATCCACCGGCAATTGGGATGGAAGTTCTGGGCATTCGTATGCGGCGGCGCGGCTCTGGACGGGGATACGGAAGAATTTTGGCGGCGGCTGGGCTACGCGGTGATCCAAGGCTACGGGATGACGGAGACTACATCGCTGGTGAGCGTGAATCACCCCTTCAAGCTGAGCCGCGGCTCGATCGGCAAAGTGCTGCCCGGACGCGAGATCAAGCTCGATGAACACGGCGAGATTCTGGTGCGTGGCGAGAGCATCGCGGCCGGCTACTGGCAGGGTCGCGAACTGACTCCGGTTCCCGGCAGCGAAGGCTGGCTGCGCACCGGCGACATCGGCGAACTGGATTCGGAAGGCAACCTGTTGTTCCGCGGGCGCAAGAAGGTTGTGATTGTCACGCCGGAAGGCATGAACGTGTACCCGGAGGACTTGGAGGCTGCGCTGCGCCGTCAGCCGGAAGTGCGCGATTGCGCGGTGATCGGGCTGGAGCGCAACGGCAATGCGGTGCCCTGTGCGGCTTTGTTGCTCAACGACGGCGCGAATGGCAAAGCCGTGGTACAGCGCGCCAATGAGCTGCTCGCCGATTTTCAGCAGGTGCGGCACTGGTTTGCCTGGCCAGAGCAGGATTTCCCGCGCACTTCCACACAGAAGCCGCGCACGAACATCATTGCGCAGGCGGCGCAGGAACATCTGGGGCAAAACGCCGTTGCGCCAACCAGCGGGACAGCCGCGCCGGACGCCGCGCCGGGGTCGCTGGCGGAGTTAGTCGAGCGCATCACGCACCGCTCAGCGGCAGAACTCGTGCCGGAGGCCAGGCTGGCGAAGGATTTGAATCTCAGCTCGCTGGAGCGCGTGGAGCTGATGGGCGCAATCGAGGACCGCTATCAGGTGGAGTTGAATGAGGCCAAGTTCACCGCGGCCACGACGGTCGGTGAGCTGGAAACGATGCTGCGCCAGCCTGCCGAGGAGCGCACCAAGTTCCACTATCCGCGCTGGGCGCAGGCGGCGTGGCTGGTGCCGATTCGTTTTCTGGCGTACTACCTACTGGCGTGGCCCGCCACCGTGCTGCTGGCGCATCCGCGCGTGCGCGGCCGCGAGCGAGCGCGCAACGTCCGCCCGCCGGCGCTGATCATCTGCAACCACATTACGTACGCAGACATCGGCCTGGTACTGTTTGCGCTGCCGCCGCATCTGCGCCGGAGGCTCGCGGTAGCGATGGAAGGTGAGCGCGTGGCGGCAATGCGCCATCCGCCGCGCGAACGCGGTTTGGTGATGGGTCTGCTCGACCGCATCGGCTATTGGCTGATGACTGCGCTCTTTGGCGTATTTCCCTTGCCGGCGCGCGCGGGCTTCCGGCGCAGCTTCGCATTCATCGGCGAATCGGTGGACCGCGGCTACAGCGTGCTGGTGCTGCCGGAAGGCATGCGCACCCGGGATGGCAAGCTCGGGCCGTTTCGCACCGGCATCGGGCTGCTGGTGAATAATCTGAAGCTGCCGGTGGTGCCGATGCGCATTGACGGACTGTGGGAGTTGAAGCAAGCCGGCCGTCGCACCGCGCCGCCGGGAGCGGTTCGCGTGACGGTAGGCGCGCCGGTGAAGTTCGATGGAGAGGGTGACCCGGTGAAAATTGCCGAGGAGTTGCGGCGAATTGTAGGTTCGCTGTAGGCGAAAACTCGAAAGTCAAAACTCGGAGTTCGCCTGCCAGTCCAGGTCGGACGGCAGATGCAACTTCTTGCGATTGAATCTCGAGCTTCAATTTTCGAGCTTCGGGGCCGCCAGGCTAGTGGCACTCAAATGCCGCGTGATAGAATTGCAGGTTCGCAATTGCGTTTGGGAGCAGACAGTGGCGCACATCAGCCGGAAGGAACTGAGGAAGGACGAAATCCGCGAAGGCATCGTGCACGGCGCGGAAGCGGCGCTGGCGCACCAGAAGCAAATCTGGATTTATGGCGGCGTGGTGCTGCTCATCGTGATGGCGGTGGTGGGATGGCGCTTCTATAGCCAGCGGCAGACCGTGGCCGCCGCCGCGGCTTTCGATGAGGCGAACAAAGTGTTTAACGCGCGCATCCGCATGGCGGGCGAGCCGGAGCAACCCGGCGAGATTACCTACATCGAAGAGAAAAACAAATTTGCCGATGCGGCAACGAAATTCGGAGAGGTTGCGGAAAAGTATTCCAGCACGCGGCCCGGGCAGATGGCGCAGTACTACGCCGGGCTCAGCTATGAGCGGGTAGCCAATTACGAGGAGGCACTGAAGTGGTTCGGCAAAGTGCAGAGCGGTGGCGATGCGGAATTGGCATCTCTGGCGAGGCTGCGCACCGCACGCGTGTATGAGATGACCGGCAAAGGCGATGAGGCGGTGAAAGCCTATCAGCAGCTCATTAGCAGTCCGACTACCATGGTTCCCAAGCCGCTGGTGATGCTGGCGCTTGCCGATCATTACATCGCATCGAACCCCGCCGAGGCCGAGAAACTCTACAACCAGATCCGCCAGGAGTTCCCAGAATCGAAGATGGCGCAGGAAGCGGAGGAGCGGCTGGAGGCGCTGCCACCGAGGACGTGAATCAGAAATAGAAATGGGAAAATAGAAAAGAGGATCCCCGCCATACCGATTCCTCTTTTCTCTTTTCTATTTTCTGTTTTTTCTAGAATGACGGCTATGCCGCCTCTCGCTCCTTACGCGATGGATGCTGCGCGCACGCGCGGGCGGCGCCATCCTGAGCCGCAGCACCCGTACCGCAACGATTACGCGCGCGACCGCGACCGCGTGATCCACTCGCGCGCCTTCCGCCGGCTGGAAGCCAAGACGCAAGTCTTCACTACGCGTTACTCCGATCATTTTCGCAACCGGCTCACGCACACGCTGGAGGTGGCGCAGATCGCGCGCACCGTTGCCGGCGCGCTCGGACTGAACACCGATTTGGCTGAGGCGCTGGCGCTGGCGCACGATATCGGCCATCCGCCCTTTGGCCACGCCGGCGAACGCCGGCTCGACGAGTTGATGCGCGCGCACGGCGACCGCTTCGATCACAACCTGCACGCGCTGCGCATCGTGGAATCGTTCGAGCAGCGCTATCTGGACTTTCCCGGGCTGAACCTGACCTTCGAGGTTCGTGAAGGCATCATCAAGCATTCGCGTGACTACGACACTGGGCAATTCCCCGAACTCGCGGAATATTCACTCGATGAGCGCCCGCCGCTGGAAGCGCAACTGATCGATCTGGTAGACGAAATCGCATACAACACCGCCGATTTGGACGACGGCTTCGAAGCGCGATTGCTGACGCTGGATGCGATTTGCGCCGGCGTGCCGGCGTTTGCCGAAGCCTTTCGCGAGGTCGAGCGCGGCCACCCGCAGGGCCGCAAGAAACTGAAGTTCAATGAAGCACTAAAGCGCGTGCTCGACCGGCTGGCTACGGACTTGATCGATCGCACGCGGGCGTCGATCCGCGAGGCGGGAGTCAAGTCGGTGGAGGAGGTGCGCGCGCACCCGCAACGGCTGGCCGCGTTCAGCGATGAAGTGGCGCAGCAGAATGCCGGGCTAAAGCGATTCCTCTACGCCGAACTCTACGACCGCGACTCGATCGTCGAGGAGCGCGAGCGCTCGGTGGATGCGCTAGAGAAGCTGTTTCGCCTTTATCTCGACCGCCCGGAGCAAATGCCGACGTTCTACGCCGAACAGGCAAAGAGCGAGCCGCGGCATCGCGTGGTGTGCGATTACATCGCGGGGATGACCGACCACTTCCTGCTGCGGCAGCACGCCGAACTCCTTGGAGCGACGCCGCCGATGCGCGCCGCGCGCCGGAGCAGTTGATGGCCCGCGCGCGTAAATCCATCTACGTGATTGTGTGGAAGTATCGCGTACGGCGCGGGAGTGAGCGGCGGTTCGAGCGCATCTACGGTCCGCGCGGCGCGTGGGCGCGGTTCTTTCGCAAGGGGCGCGGCTACCTCGGCACGCAACTTTTTCGCGAAATTGATAGGACGCGGAGCTACATCACGATAGACATGTGGACCTCGCGCGCGGCATTCACTGCGTTTCAGCGAAGGAACCGCAGTGAGTATGAGCGTATCGATGCGATGTGCGAGGCGCTGACGGAGCGAGAAACGAAGATTGGCGCGTTCACCGCTCGTGTGTGACGAGAACAAAGGCGGACAGACCAGGAGGTCTGTCCTACACAGCTTCGGATTGCGATGTGAAGTTGAACTCTTTGAGCTTCAGCGACGGAAGCAGCGAGGCGTTGCTCCCCTGCCCCTCTGAGGAGCCGACGCGCTCGGATGCGCCGATGGCTTCCACGTTGCCCGGCGCGACCATGTGTAGCACGCTTTGATTGAAGCGGAAGTTGCGCACCGGATACTGGACTTTTCCGTCTTCGACGTACCACACGCCATCGCGGGTCAATCCGGTGAAGAGCGCGGTGCGCTGATCCACCGGGCGGATGTACCAGAAGCGGCCGACCAGCAGGCCTTTTTTCGTGCCGGCAATCATTTCCTCCACGCTCGCCGGCTTGGCTGAGCTTTCCATGATGGTGTTGACCGGCCCAGGCGTAGGCTCCTTTTCTTTCTGTTTGGCCCAGAAGCGGGAATAGGTGAGCGTTTCGAGCACGCCATTGCGCACGATGTGGATTTTCTCCGCCGGCAGGCCGCCCTGGGCGATGGGCGAGGCGGGCAGGTCGGGATGCCACGGGTCGCTGTAGACGTTAATGCGCTCGTCGAACATTTTTTCGCCGACTTTGGTTTTGCCGCCGGGGGCGGAGAAGGGGCTGCGGCCTTCGTCGGCGCTGCGGGCATCAAAGAAAAATCCCAAAAAGCCGAGGAGGTCGGCCACGGCCTGCGGCTCGAGGATCACGGTGTAGATGCCGGCATCCAGCGTGCGCGGGTTGCGCGAGGCTAGTGCTTTGCGGATGGATTCGCGCGCGACGCGCTGGGTATCGAGCTTGCCCACGTCGTAGTGGCTGCGCAGGAAGTAGCCGGAGCCGTCGCCTTCCGTGGTGCGCGCGGTGAGCGACATGCTCACCAGGCTGGTGCGGTTGTAGTAGAAGTTGCCGTTCTTGGTGGCGCCGGCAAAAGCGATGCCGCGCACCTGATGGACTGT
>JBOGNS010000197.1:0-2500 GCA_050747305.1 Candidatus Acidiferrales bacterium
TGGCTGTTGGTGCGACGAGCTTCACTCAGGTCGGAGTTGCGAGGCGACACGAGAGGCGACTCCGCCAGAAGCATAACCTGATGGAAGACGACGTGCGGGTGTTCGAGGGGTTTGTCCCGACACCAAGACGTTAGGCTTGAGCTTAGATGCGCGAGCCGAATCCTTCATGACACCCGGCCTTGTCGAACTGGACCTCGCGGCCATCGAATACTCGTCGAAGTTGGTCGGCCGCCGGCCCGCGGACTCAATCTCCCGTTTCTGTGCTGCCGGGTCGAGAAGGAGGGTCTTTCGAATTAGGGCGTAGTCGTCAGTGACCCAGTAGCTGGTTCGACTCTCCTTCCATCTTGATTTATGAAATTCCTCCTTCAAGCACTTGTTGATTTCGATTGGTGCGTAGAGGCACCTTCCTACCATTCCTTGTTCTTTGCTGATTTTCGTTTTGCATTTGTCAGCATCAACTCGACGGACGATCCTCTCAATTTCCTTCCAAACGCCGGGCTCATGGACGAGCAACCACTCATGACCGTTCAGATGTGAGTGGATCCCGTTTATTTTCAAGGCGAGGGATCTCCCGATCAGCGCGAACAAACGAGCGTACTCTAGCGGAGGAGAGTCCTGCGAGCAAGGAATCGGGACGGGGATTTCCACAGGCCGTCAACATAGTTAGATACACCGGCCGAGGTAGCGCGCCAGTTGATCGGACTTTTCGATCCCGGTGCGCCTAGTTGCAAACAAAGGCCTGCGCTCGCTTCCAGCCTGTGCCACTTGCGGGGCAAATGGAGAGCAGGCACGCGTGACCCGCAAGCCGAGCCTTGTTGTGAACAAAGCGGCCCCGATGCATCGGGCCGCACTCCAAAGTTTGACAGTGGGGAGGGCGTTTTCTATGATGCGTTGGAGGCTCTCAAAGTGGGACCGATTGGCATTCCTGAGCTGATTTTCATCTTCCTGATTGCCTTGCTCATCTTTGGCCCCAAGAAGCTGCCCGAGCTGGGGCGCAACGTGGGGAAGGCGCTGACCGAATTCCGCCGCGCATCCAACGACCTGCGCCACGCCGTCGAGGAGGAAATGCGCGAGGTGGAGCGGCAGGCGGCCGAGGCCAAGCGCGCTGCCACAGAGGCGGTTTCCGCCGCGTCGCTGGATGAAATCGGTTCCATCGATCCACATGTTGGCGATCCGCGCACCGGCGACACGCGCGGCGACGACACGCACCGCGTCGATCCACACGCCGGCGATACGCGCGCCAGCGGTCCGCACGGCGGCGATCTTCACGCCGGCGACACGCAGGGCGACGACGCGCACTCCCGCACGGAAACGGTTCCCGCTGATTCGCACGCCATCGGTGATGCGCCGAGCAGTTCGCCGGCTGGAAGCCAGCGCTACGAAAAGCCTGCCCATGGCGACGTCTAACCCGCCCGAAACCGATTTCGAGCGCGCAGAGGCTGAGGACCCCACTGCGCGCATGTCGTTTTTCGATCACCTGGGCGAGCTGCGCACGCGCCTGCTGTGGGCGGTGGCTTCTATCGGCATCGGCTTTGCCGTGGGGCTTACGTTCTCGCGGCCCGCGTACAATTTTCTGGCGCAGCCGATGATGGACTCGTTGCGCGCGGCCGGGCTTTCCGACAAATTGATTTCCACCAGCCCGCTGGGCCCGCTGCGGCTCTACATCACCACCGGCCTCTACCTCGGCATCGTGATTGCGTCGCCGATGGTGCTGTATCAGATTTGGCTGTTTGTCGCGCCGGGACTTTACCGGCACGAGCGGCGCGCGGTGGTGAGCTTCATCGTCTCTGGCGTGGTGCTGTTCCTGGCAGGCACAGCGTTTGGTTATCTGATCCTGCTGCCGTTCACGCTGGACTTCCTCACCTCGATGTTTGTGCAAGGGAATTTCGCGGCGTATATCAGCATCAACGAGTATTTCGATCTGGTGCTGGTGATCCTGCTGGGGCTGGGGCTGATTTTTCAATTGCCGATACTGATTTTCATTCTGTCGGTATTCGGCATCGTCACACCGCGCTTCCTGTGGGACAATTTTCAGTATGCGGTGCTGGTGATTGCGCTGCTGGCGGCGCTGATCACGCCGACGACTGACGTGGTGACGATGAGCGTCTTTATGGCGCCGATGCTGGCGCTGTACGCGCTGGGAATTGGCGTGTCGGCAGCGGTGGTGCGCGGCAAGCGCAAAGCAGCGGGCGAGCCGGTGGCCAGCCTCGCCGGCGTCGCAGTCGTGGCGGTGCTGGTAGTAGGCGCGGCGCTGGTGTGGGCAGGGTTCCATTACGGCTGGTGGAGCGCGCTGAGGTGGTAGCAAAAGGAAAAGGCAAAAAGCAAAAGTAAAAAGGAAAAAGGAAAAAGGAAAGGCGAAAAGCGAAAGGCGAAAAGCGAAAAGCGGAAAGGCTCGAAGTTCTTCTGGCCTGCAAAATTTGGAACATTGGTAGAACAAAAGGGGCGGACAGGCCGGGAGGCCTGTCCTACGGTGGCGTTGAAGTGGCGAGCAGAGCGGGAA
>JBOGNS010000198.1:0-6551 GCA_050747305.1 Candidatus Acidiferrales bacterium
GGCGGCGGACGCGGGCGCGGCGGCGGTGGCGACCGCGATCGTGGCGGCGAACGCGGCGGTGGCCGTGGCGGTCGCGGCAGTCGCGAACCGCGCTGGTAAAAGCAAGCAAGAAACAAAAGCACGCAGCCTTCCCGCTGTGCGCATGTCGATAGAAGAGCCGTCCATTCGTTCACCGGCGCCTTAAGTGTGCCGGCGCACTCTTCTCCTCGGTTTCTGTTGAGGTATCTCGATTTCCGTTTGCGTACCTCTGTCTCCGTTTCGGTCGCTTTGCATTCGTTTCGATCGTTTCGCATCCGTTTCGAATCGCTTTGCATCCTCCCCAGCCCCGAGGCTCCTGCCTCGGGGCCGTGCATCTTCCTGCGCGGTCACCCAAGAATGGAAACCGTATCGAACACTTTGCCGGCCAGCGCGGAATCGCCGCTGATCTGCGCGCGCTGCCGCGCCTGCTCCGGCCGCAGCCCCTTGGTGAAGAGTCGCCACGCGTCGTCTTGCAGCATCGTCACCTCCGCAGTGGGCGAGTCGCCGCCGCCGCGATACAAATGCCATTCGCTTTCTTCGCGCAGCAGACACCACACCCCGCCCGCCTCGCCCGTGATCGTGAGCTTCACCTGCTTGCCGAGGCGCGCTTTTACGTCGCGAAATGTGCGCGGCAACGCGCGCACGAAAGCATCCAGCACCGGTGCGACGTAACGCGCCTCCTTCAGCCCCGGCCGTCCAACCGCGTCGCGAATCTGCTGCTGATGGTGCCAGCGCTCGGTGTATTCGCGCGCCAGGTCCAGCCAGTTGGGCGCAGGTTCGGCAGAGACCCAGTCCACCGGCGCGCCGATGGCCTCCGGATCGAGCGACGCAAAATACGCTTCGGCCTGCGGCGCGGCCCACGCGAGCAGATCGCAGAGCACGCGCGGGCTCAGCCGGCGCGCCGCATCGCTCCACGTGCGGTTCAATTGGTTGATGAACCCGACCAGCTCTTGCCAACTGTGAATCGAGACGCCGGGAATCGAGTAGCCGTCGCGCCGCCGCGACAAGATTCCCAGTTCGCCGCCGGCCAGATGCGCCGCGACGTCTTTTACCGTCCACCACCTCGCCACCGTGCCCAGGTTCCACTCCTCCGGCAAAAGCGATTGCAGCAATTCCAGCAGCGCCTCGCGCGTCGGCGCAAACAAATCCATCACATAAATCGGCCCGGGCCTCTGCATAAGCGCCACATTGTAGCAAAGGCTGTAGCGGCGACCTTCAGGTCGCCATTGCACTGCGCCATCGGCCACGTGGAAAAGCAGCCGGACGTCTTCGAAGCATTACCACGAGGAAGGGTCACCTTGGCAAGAATCGTTATTCGTACCGCAGCGCCACAGCGGGATCCACGCGGCTGGCGCGCAACGCGGGAACCACGCTGCCCAGCAACGCACCGGCCAGCAGCGCCGCCGCCGCTCCCGCGTAGGTCCACGGGTCGGTGGCGCTGACGCCGTAGAGCAGCGCCGCGATGTAACGGCTCAGCCACCATGCGCCGGTTAAGCCGATGAGCACGCCTGCCAAAGAGAGGTTCGTTCCCTCGCGCAGCACCATGCGCACGATTTCACCGCGCGTGGCGCCCAGCGTCATGCGCACGCCCATTTCGTGGGTTCGCGCCGCCACCGAGTAGGCCATCACCGCGGCAACGCCGAAGATGGCCAGCACCACCGCCGTGCCGGCAAACGCGCCCAGGAGCTGCCCCTGAAATTTCTGCGTCTTGGTGGAGTCGGAGATGACCTCGTCCAGCGAGCGCATGCGAAATGGCGACACGTCTTTGTCCAGCGACTGCACGATGCCTCGCACCGCGCGGTCAAGGTTCTGTGGCGCCATCCGCGCGCGCATCACCACAGTGAAATCGCGCAACGCGAGGTCCGGGACATAGAACTGCACCCGCACCGGTTGGAAATCATCGAGCGCGTCCACCGCTGTATCCGGGACCACGCCGATGACTTCGCGGAATTGCTTTATGTGCCAGGACATTTCCAATTGCTGGCCCACCGGATTCTTGCCCGGCCAGAATTTATCGGCCAGGCTCTGGCTGATGACGACGCGATCCTGTCGCGTGAAGTCGCTTTCCTCGAAGTATCGCCCGGCCACCACAGGAATTCCCATCGCTTGCAGATAGTTGCCGCTCACCTGATGAACCGTTGCCAGCGTGCCCTGATCGTTCGAAGGACCGACCCAAATCATGCCGAAGGAGTCGGCCACGGGCAGCTTTGCTATGGTACCCACGGTCGCCACGCCGGGCAGTGCTCGCAAAGCCTCAAGCAAACGGCGTTGAAAGAAAACCTTGGGTTCATCTTCCGCCGCTAGCGGCTTCTGCCTCGCCGCCATGTCCCGCCAATCTCCCGACGCCTCCGCGTCACCGGCCTTGCCCGGCGCAACACTCTGGCGGTCGTAGGTCGCCGCGGGCAGGCTGAGGCTGAACGTCATCACTCGCTCCGTATCGAATCCGGAATCGATTGCGATCAGGTTGAAGAAGGACTGGATCAAGATGATCGCGCCGATTAGCAGCACGCACGCCAGCGCCATTTCCCCGGCGACCAGCGCCTGCCGTACGCGCCGCGCCAGCCCTCCCGTCGCGCCAGGGCCTTCTTGCTTGAGCGCGAGTATCAAGTTAGGTGTGGTTGCCTGCATCGAAGGCGCAAGGCCCATCACCGCGCCCACCACAAATGAAATGACTATCGCGAAGGCCAGCACAGCCGGATCAATTTCCACTTCTCTCAGGCGCAGCAGGTTCGAAGGGCCGATTTGATGGATCAGGCGCACGCACCAATACGTCAGCAAGACGCCGAACAGGCAGCCGCCCGCCGCCAGCAACAGGCACTCCATCATGCGTGGTCGCGCCACTTGCCACCAGCCCGCGCCCAGGCAGCGCCGCACCGCTACCTCTTTGTGACGAGCCGCGGCCCGCGCCAGCAACAGGTTGGCCGCATTGGCCACCGCAATCAGCAGCACAAAGGCCGCCGCACCAAGCAACGCAAACAGCGCAGGCTCAAACCACCGTGTGACTCGCTCGTGCAGTGCGGCCAGTGTGGTGGGAGATCCCGAGGCGACTCCGGCCGGCTGCTGGAGTCGGTGCATTTCGTCGGACATGGCACGCGTGTCGGCTTGCGCTTGCTCGAGTGTCACGCCTTCGCGTAACCGGCCAATGCAGCCTCCATACATCTCGCCGACTGCTTTTGTATCTTCCGGTTGTCCCACGCGCCGGCTGCCCCCATCCACGTTTCCCGGAATCCATAGTTGCGTACCGCCTGGGAACGCAAAGCCCGGCCTGGCGACGCCGACCACGGTGTAAGCCTCGCCGTTCACTCGTATAAATCTGCCAACGATCTCACGGTCACCCGCGAACGAGCGCAACCACAGGGCATCGCTCAGCACGACCACGTTGTTATTTCCCGAGCGCTCTTCGTGCGGAAGGAAACCGCGGCCAAGCTGTGGAGCCTCCTGCAACGTTGTGAAGAAACTGGCGGAAACCTCCGCCGCGGACGCGTATTGAGTAGCGCCCGGCGTTCCCAAATTTACACCGCCCACCCCAGCGATCTGGGTCACCGACTGTAAAGAAGGATGCTGCTGCCAGAAGACCATCGGGTCGCGCTCTCCCGGCCGCGCTGTCACCGAGCCGATGAACATCACGAGTTGCTCCGGCTGATGCAATGGCAGCGGCTTGAGCAGCACGCCGTAAACCACGCTGAACATCGTGGTCGTGCCGCCGATGCCCAGCGCGAGGATTCCGATTACGGCCGCAGTGAGCGCGCGATTGCGCGACAAAGTGCGGAACGCGAGGCGAAGGTCATGGAGCAAGTTCATCGGGCCACCCCTGTGAATGCCAGAAGAATAGACCGACTTAGCGTGCTTGGCAAAGACTAGCTTTTTGGACTGATCGTGCTCGTGATGGTCAGGCTAGGCACACTGGCGCATCGACCGCACACAGCGTATTCCACTGATTATGAGAGCCTTACACCAAGCTAATTTCAGCTTGACACGAAATATTTCAAAATGATATCATTACGATAGCTCAAGGAGGGTGTCCATGGTTCATGAAAAGCAGGCTCGCGCTGTATCCGGATGGCTCATGTTGTTTCTCCTCTTGGCGCTGTTGGTGGGCAGCATCTGGGCGCTGGTGGTTGCCGCGCGAGGGGAACAGGCAATCGCGGCGACCTTCTGGTCGGTTGTAATGGCGGTGGATATTTTCCTGCTGTGCGGGTTCATCGTGGTCAACCCCAACGAGGCGCAGGTGGTGCTGCTGTTCGGCAACTACCTGGGCTCCATCAAGCAGTCCGGGTTCTGGTGGATGAATCCGCTGTGTACCAAGAAGCGCGTCTCGCTGCGCGTGCGCAACTTCGAAACCGGCAAATTGAAAGTCAACGACCAGCACGGCAATCCCATCGAGATTGCCGCCGTCGTGGTCTGGCAGGTGGTGGAAACCGCCGAGGCCATTTTCCACGTGGACGACTACGAACACTTCGTTCACGTGCAGAGCGAGGCCGCGCTGCGCAACCTCGCCACATCGTATCCCTACGACCAGCACGAGGAAGGCGAGAAGGCGCTGCGCAGCCACACCGGCGAAATCGCTGACCAGATCAAGCGCGAGATTCAGGACCGCCTCTCGAAGGCCGGCGTAGACGTAATCGAATCACGCATGAGCCATCTCGCGTACGTGCCGGAAATCGCCAGCGCCATGCTGCGCCGCCAGCAGGCTACGGCCATCATTGCGGCGCGGCAGAAAATCGTGGAGGGCGCGGTCAGCATGGTGGAGATGGCGCTCGATCAGCTCGCCGCGAAGCACGTGGTCGAACTCGATGAAGAGCGCAAAGCGAGCATGGTCAGCAACCTGCTCGTGGTGCTGTGCAGCGACCGCGACGCGCAACCCGTAGTCAACGCCGGCACGCTGTATCAGTAGGGGCAGGCCCCCGTGCCTGCCCTCACTTGTGCAGGCCCCTGTGCCTGCCCCGGTAGCACAGGCTTCTAGCCTGTGCTCTTGGCTTGCGGCGTCGTGGCAGGACCCACAAGCCTTCCGCCTGTGCTTTGGAATGTGAAGGGCAGGCTGCCTGCCGCGTTCGCTGCGCAGACTCGAAACGAGCGCACAGGCTAAAAGCCTGTGCTACGCGGCGCAAGGAGAATCACGATGCTTGCGGACTGGCTGATGTGGCTGTTGTGGCGATTGTTCTCCGCGCTGTTCGCGCTGGTGCTGTGGCTTTTGTTCTGAGGGAGAGAGAGGAGATTGTGATGGCTCGAACTCGCAAAGTGTACCTGCCGTTGTGGCTGGCTTGGTTCAGCCAGCTCTTTATGATCCCCATGTGGGGCTACGTCACCTATCTCACGTTCGCAGCGAAACAAATTGATCCGCGAATGTGGATCGTCATCACGCTGATCTTCGGCGGCATTGCCGCGATGCTGCTGTTGATGGGCTATCGCAAGCTTCCCATGCAGGTAGTCGAGGAAGACGACTGAGGGGAGATTTTTTCTGGCGGAACGCAAGCCATTTCTATTGCGACTCGACCCCGCGGTGCACGACGCGCTCCAGCGCTGGGCCGCCGATGAACTGCGCAGCCTCAACGCCCAAATCGAGTTCGTCCTGCGCCGCGCGCTCCAGCACAGCGGCAGGCTCAAGCCCCCGAAGGTGTCGTCGCCCGACTCTGCTGCCCCTGTCGAGGAAGCGCCGCCCGCCAAAGACGAAGAGTGAATCGTCATGTCCCTACCGTGACCTGATTGTCCTCTGGTGTACCTCCGCCATTGCGCTACAGGTGTTTCCCTGACGTGCCCTGCATGATTTTTCAACTGCATTCGGGGCGCATTCTGGCTTGACACTCATTTTGCCGGCGCGAAGATAGAAAGTAACGAAGGAGCAGTTGTTCGCGAGCCAGTCCACCGGCAGCCGTCCTCCCAACCGGGACCGCCAGCCAACCGCGGTGTGGAAGAAAGAAGGATCGATGCCCCCGAGAACTTGGTCGTACACTCGTTTCATTTTCATCGCGGCGGCCGTCACACTGATGTTCGTCTCGCCCGCCGACTCGCAAAACCAGCAGCAACAAGCCGGCAAAAAGAAAATCCCCAAGCTCAACAGCGTCGAGATGCGCGGCAGCGGCCGCGAACTGCGCCCCGACGTCACCAACACCATTCGCGTGGATGTCCCGCTGGTGCTGCTCAATGTCACCGTCACTGACCCTTACGGGCGCGTGGTCACCGGGCTGGAGCGCGAGCATTTCCGCGTGCTGGAAAACAAACAGCCGCAGGAGATCACCCACTTCTCCAGCGAAGATGTGCCCATTTCCATCGGCGTGATCATCGACGTGAGCGGGAGCATGTCCAACAAGTACGACAAGGCGCGGCAGGCGGCAGTGCGCTTCATGCGCACAGCGAACCCGCAGGATGAGTTCCTGCTCGTCTCCTTCAGCGAACACGCGCAACTGGTAAGCCACTTCACCGGCGACATCGAAACGCTGCAAAGCCGCTTGCTCTACACCAAGCCGCCCAAGGGGCGCACCGCGCTGCTGGATGCCGTCTATCTCGCGCTGTCGCAGATGCACAGCGCGCAGCAC
>JBOGNS010000199.1:0-10733 GCA_050747305.1 Candidatus Acidiferrales bacterium
GCAAGTGGACGACCTGTTGGAACAAATTCGCAAGCGCGCCGCCGCCGCCGAGCGCGTGCTCGTCACCACGCTCACCAAGCGCATGGCCGAAGACCTCGCCGAATATTTCACCGAGATTGGCGTGCGCTGCCGCTACCTGCACGCGGAAGTGGAAACGCTGGAGCGCGTGCGCATCCTGCGCGACCTGCGCCGCGGTGAATTCGACGTGCTCATCGGCATCAACCTGTTGCGCGAAGGCCTCGACTTGCCCGAAGTGTCGCTCGTCGCCATCCTCGACGCCGACAAAGAAGGCTACCTGCGCAGCGCCACTTCGCTCATCCAGACCATGGGCCGCGCCGCACGCCACCTGCACGGCAAGGCCCTGCTTTACGCCGACGTGATGACCGCGTCCATGCGCCAGGCCATTGACGAAACCAACCGCCGCCGCGCCAAGCAGCTCGCTTACAACCACGCCAACAACATCACGCCTGAATCCATCCGCAAAGGCGTGGACATGCATCTAGCAAGGATCGTCGAAGCGGATTACGTTACCGTGCCCGCCGACGAAATCTCCACCGACGGCATCGATTCAGAAGAAAAGCTGCGCGCCGCCATCATCCAGCTCGAAACGCAAATGCGCGAAGCGGCCAAGAAATTCGAATTCGAGCGCGCCGCCGGCCTCCGCGACCGCATCCGCTCCCTCAAGCAGCGCGACCTCTCCGCGATCCTGGCTTCAACAGCCCCTCCGCCGGCAGTTCCGCATACCGGAGGTCAGTAGCCGCCCGATGCACCGCGGTTCACAGGGATTCCAGCCAATCGACTAGGTGGCATGCACCGTCGTACGCAGCAACACGAGTCTGGGCAAGAATCTCGCGTGCGTAAGTTGCCTGCTGAGTGTCCTTGGTAGCGAAGATGTCGCAGTATGCTGCGCTGACCAAGTGGTAGCAATCGTCTTGGACATCGCGTGCCAACGCGCCGCCGCGAGCGGCCCGCCAATTCACGTAGAGATCTGCTCGCACGATGGCATTGGCAGCGCGATACTTGGCGGCTTTTGCCATCCTTCGGGCCAGTATCCGGAGCTCTGCGACGTTCAGTGTGGGCATGTCATGATGCATGTGCCATGTGAGCATCGCCGCTCGAAACTGCTCCGACTTCCTGATGGCAGTCGAAAAATCATGTTGCTTCATTTCCGCGACTAGGGCGGGGCGCTCGGATAGGAACCCTACGATCTCCTCGCGAAAGTTTTGAGCCGAGCTTCGTCGGGTTCGGATGAATTCGTCCGCTCGCTTGTCAAAATCGCCTGCAGCCAGTTTTGCAACCTCGTTCGACATTCGCTCGTAATTCTTGGCATTCAAGAAAATCGCGGGCCTCTCGATTTCCCCATGCGCTCGCCGGGCTTCTTCGCGTAGCTGGTCCGAATTCATTTGGAGACACGGCACAGAGCGATCGCTCGTAAAGGCCGAGAGGTACTTGAACAGCGCTTTTGCTTTTTCTATCGATTGCGGACGTGTCGCTCGAAAGCCTTTAGCCAATTCGAAAATCAGCTGTGTATTGATCACCAGCTGAATTCCTCGTGCGCGGAGCCGCCGCAGCAACTCGGCGGGATCAACAGCCCGGTCAAGCAGCTCATTCCACAGTGAAGTGTCGAGGAAAAGCCTTCGTGAATGGCGGCTCACGAAGCTCCTTTCCTTAAATCCTCTAGACTGTAGAACGTGCCGCGCCACACGATGCCGCCCTGCCGCAGCGTAATCACCGTCGAACGCAGCAGCATGTATGCGAAAATCGCAGCGCCAAGCGGAAATGTGAGCCCGTAAAGCACAGCCGCGCCAGACTCCCGCGCCGCCATCGCCTGCACCGCCGCCGGTATCGCCAGCGCGATCCCTGCAAACACAAGGCTCCAACCCGAAACAAACGCCAGCAGGAATACGGGAACCATCTCCAGCATGACAATCGCCAAAAACTGCGTGCTGACTTTCGCCAAGCTGAAGTCCGCACCCGCGAAAAAATTCTTTTCCACCCCGCGCGTGATATTGGCAAGGCCCGCGTGCCAGCGCACCGTCACGCCGCGCCCCGCCAGCGCCAGCCCGCTGCGGAATCCGGCAAGCTTCGCCAGCTTGCCCAGCTTCATGTCGTCCACCACTTCCATGCGCAGCCGTTTATGCGTGCCCGCCGCTTCGTATGCCGCGCGCCGGAAAAGCTGGAACGAACCCACGCCCAGAAATTTCTTCGACCGCGGATCCGCCACCCGCCACGCCTCGGTGTAAAGCGTGAGGCTCAGCATGAAAAACGTCATGATCGCGTGCTCCCAGAACCCGTGCATCTCCACGTGCCCGAACAGCGTCATGTGATCCCAGCCCCGCGCTTTCGCCAGCGCCAGCGACCGCCGCAGCAAGTCCGGCACAAATCGCACATCGGCATCGGTGAAGACGAGCCACTCGCCGCACGACGCCTCGTAGGCGCGCTGCAAACCGTGCGGCTTCCCCAGCCAGCCCGCAGGCAACTCCGGTACGTGTGCCACCTTCAGGCGCGGGTCGCGCGCCGCTGCCTCGTCGAGGATGCGGCCCGTTGCATCGCTCGAGCGGTCATTCACTGCCACCACTTCGTAATGTGGGTAGTCGAGCGTCAGCAGCGTGGGCAGCGCCTGCGGCAGCTTCTCTTCCTCATCCCGCGCAGAAAAAAGTATCGAGACGCTCTGGCGCTCGGCATCACCAAGCGGCAGCGTCTCGCGCAGGCGCGGCACTTTCCTCATGCCGAAGAACACCCGCGTCCCCTGAATCACCCAAGTCGCCGCAATCACCGCCAATAGAATCGTTCCCAATGCGCCCACGTTAGTTTTTTCCTGACCGCCGAAACACGCTATGCTAGCACGCGTTTGGAGTGCGGCAGCGAAGCTGCGCTTTGTTTTAGTTGGCTCCGTGAACTCCACCCGGAGCGCAAATTCACAAGCGGAGCTGACAACTCCGTCGATACAAGCGCAATGCCGAAAACTCTGTCCATCATCGGCGCCGGACGCGTAGGCCGCGCGCTCGGCCGCGCCCTGCGCGAGCGCGGCTGGCGCATCGCCACCGTTGTCACTCGTTCGCGCGCTACGGCTCGCGCCGCCGTACGCGCCATCGGCGCCGGTACGCCTGGCACCGCGAACACGCCCGCGCTCGCCGCCGATGTAATCCTGATCGCCGCGCCAGATCGAGCCATCGCGCAAATCGCAAATCAAATCGTAGGGGCGGCCCCCAGTGGCCGCCCGATTTCAGCTCATCGGCGCAGACAACCGGGCAGGCACGGGGGCCTGCCCCTACGCAATAAGGCCGTGCTGCACACCAGCGGCTCGCTCAGCCACGAGGTGCTCGCGCCGCTGCGCGCGCAGGGCGCGGCCATTGCGGCCATGCATCCGATGCAAACCTTCGGCCGCGGCGCGCGCACGCGGCTCGATGGCGTGGTGTTCGGCCTCGATGGCGATGCCCGCGCCGTGCGTGTGGCACAGCAAATCGTGCGCTCGCTGGGCGGCATCCCCGTGCGTGTAAAACCGCAACGCAAAGCCACCTACCATCTCTCCGGCGGTTTCGCTGCGCAACACCTGCTCGCGGTGCTCGAAGCCGGCGTGCGAATCCTGATGGACGCCGGGCTCACCCGCCGGCAGTCCACGCAGGCGCTGGCCTCCATGGCTCACCAAACCATCGCGAACTGGCAGCGCCTCGGCCCGCACCAAGCCTGGACCGGGCCCGTGCCCCGCGGCGACTTCGCCACTGTCGCCAAGCACATGGCCGCGCTGCGCCGCTTCCCGCGCGAATACAGGCAGGCATACATTGCGCTCACCCGCCTCGCCGCACGCATGCTGGCGCCCAATCCCCGCAAGCTCCTCCGCGAACTCGACCGAGTGATGCAAAGCGGTCGTAAATCATAGGGCATAGGGAATAGGAGCGAGGAAATACACGAGAGGGAGCAGCCCACAGGCACGTTGGTTTATATGACAGGCCGCTGCAGTAGCGCGGCAATGCAGAAAGAACTTCTCAGGCGGCGTGCTGGAAAGTGATTTTTGCTGTGTAGCCGAGCGCATAGAGCACGCGGAGCAGGAGGTCGGTCGAAATATCCTTCGTGTTACGGTTCATGATGGCGGTTACGCGGGTGCGAGAAGTGCGCGCCAAGCGAGCGACCTGAGCGTGAGTCAAACCCTTCCGTCGCACTGCCGCAACAATCTTCGTATTGAGCGCACTGCGCAACTCGATCTCCGCGCCGTCCGCAGGACTGAGGCCCAGCGCCTCGGCCAGTTCCGCTGCGGTCCGAGTGACTACTGCTTTAGCCTTCTTCATAGAGCAGCTCCTTCAGGCGTTTCCTGCCCAAATCCAGTTCCTGTTTTGGCGGCACTTGGCTTTTCTTAGCAAACGCATGAAAGATCAGAATACCCCTCGCGGATCGGCTGTAGTAAAAGGCTCGATAGTTTCCGCCGCGGCCCCTCACCCTCAACTCCGCAGCCCCGGCGGCCAACGAGGGCATCGGGCGGGAGAGAGGCATCGTTAACGTTTCGCCTCTCTGGAGGTCGAAAATCGCCTTGCCCAACTCACGCCGCACATCCTTTGGGAAGGACCGCAACGCAGTCCTTGCCGCAGGATGAAAGACGGCCGGCCTCACGGGGTGAAAGTCTCATATCCGGGACATCCTGTCAAGGAACGAGGTTCGCCTTGTTAAAAGCCACTCAATCCTTACCCTCGAATCGCTTGTCCCTAAGGTACAATCAACACTTATCTTTCAGTGGCTGTATGGCGTACCCGAAGGAGCTTTGTTGAGCCGGCTTCGAATCCCCATCGAGCACACGCGGCTGGAAAACGGCCTGCGCGTGGTGGTCGCTCCCGATCACGCTGCGCCCGTGGTTACTGTCGGCGTGTATTACAACATCGGCTTCCGTCTTGAGCCGCAGGGCCGCAGCGGCTTCGCGCATCTGTTCGAGCACATGATGTTTCAAGGCTCGGAGAATGCCGGCAAGATGATGCACATCAAGCTGGTGAACTCCTCCGGCGGCGTGCTCAACGGCTCCACGCGCTACGACGTAACCAATTATTTCGAAGCGGTGCCCTCCAACGCGCTGGAACGCATGCTGTGGCTCGAAGCCGACCGCATGCGCGCCCTCAAGGTGGACGATGAAAACCTCCGCAACCAGCGCGACGTAGTCAAAGAAGAAGTCCGCGTCAACGTCCTCAACCAGCCTTACGGCGGCTTCCCGTGGCTGGACCTGCCGCCGGTGGCCAATCGCAATTGGGCCAACGCGCACAATTTCTACGGCGACTTCAGCGACCTCGACGCCGCCTCGCTCGACGACGTGCAGCGCTTCTTCACCACTTACTACGCGCCGAATAACGCCGTGCTGCTCATGCTCGGCGACGTGAAACCGCAGGACGGCTTCGCGCTTGCTCGCAAATTTTTCGGCGCCATCACGCCCAATCCCTCGCTGCCGCACGCAGACACCAGCGAGCCGCCGCAAACCGAAGAGCGCCGCGCCACCGTCGAGGAAAAATTCGGCACGCTGCCCGGCATCGCTATCGGCTATCACGCGCCCCAGCGCCGCACGCCCGAATGGCACGCGCTGGCCATGCTCGATCACGCATTGCACGGCGGCCGCGCCGGCCGCATCTATCGCCAGCTCGTGCTCGAAAAGCAGATCGCAGTAGACACCGAAGGCGGCATCCATTATCCGATGGGCGACGTCTTCGACTACAACGGCCCCATGCTCATGACCACGCGCATCCTGCACAAGCCCGAGTACACCGCCGAACGCACCATCGCCGAATTCGACGCCGTGATCCGCGAAGTGCAGGAGCACGGCATCGCCGCCGATGAACTCGAGCAGGTGAAGGTGAAGTTTCGCTCCGACTATTACTCCTCGCTGGAAGGCGGGCTGGGCGGTTACATCCCGCGCTTCGGCCTGATGCACTACGCCGCGTGCTTCACGCTGTTCGATGGCGACCCCGCGCTGGTCAACACGATTCTCGACGGCTTCATGGCGGTAACTCCCGCGGAAGCGCAGCGCGCCGCGCAGAAATATCTGCTGCCCCACAACCGCGCCATCGTCATTCGCCAGCCGCGCAAGCTCAGCGCGCCGCAAGGAGCCGCGTGATGGCCACCGCGATCCCCGACGTCCGCACCACTGCCGCGCCGGCGCTCGCCGCCGAGCGCCCCGTGGTGTGGCCGCCGCGCACCGTGCGCAAACTGGCGAACGGCATGACCGTCGTGCTCGTCGAGGCGCACACAATCCCCAAATTCAGCGGGCAATTGCTGTTCCGCAGCGGTAACGCTGCCGCCGATACGCCGGGCCTCGCAGACATCACCGCGGCTGTCGTCCGCACCGGCACTGCGTCGCGCTCCAGCCGCCAAATCGAGGAAGAGTTGCGCCGGCTCGGCGCGGACCTCGGCACGAGCGCCGGCGCCGACTCCAGCGCCATCAGCTTCAGCGGGCTGGCGGAACTAAGCGCCGACTTGCTCACTCTGGTCGCCGATCTCGCGCGCAATGCATCGTTGCCGCCGGCCGAACTCGAACGCGAGCGCCGCCACGCCATCGAAGCGCTGCGCATCGAGCGCGCCACGCCGGGGTTTCTCGCCGGCGAGCGCCTGCGCAAAGTGCTCTTCGGCGAGCATCCCTACGCCACCATTTCACCCACCGAGGCGCAAGTGGCCGGCTACACGCGCGAGGCGCTCGAGCGCTTCTACCAAACGCGTTATACGCCGGAAAACGCGCTGCTGGTGCTGGCCGGCGATTTCGACGCCGCGCGCATGTTGCAGCAAGTGGAGAAAATCTTCGCCGCGTGGCGCGCGCCGATGCCCGCCATGCCGCAATTCGCGCCGCCCCCGCGGCCGCGCGGCCGCCTGGTGCATCTGGTGCACCTGCCCGGCTCGGTGCAGACGCAGCTTTTGCTCGGCAATCATGCCATCACGCGCCTGCATCCTGACTGGTTCCGCCTCACGCTGGCCAATTCCATCTACGGTGGCGCGTTCAATTCGCGGCTGGTGATGAACATCCGCGAGCAGAAGGGTTACACCTACAGCCCGCGCAGCTCGGCGCACGCGCTGCGGCAGCACGGCTACTTCAGCGTGAGCGCGGCGGTGCGCAACGATGTAGTGGCCGCGTCGCTCACCGAAATCTTCTACGAGATTGACCGTATGCGCGCGCTGCCCGTCGGCGACGAAGAGCTGGCCGACTCGCGCAATTACATGAGCGGCGTCTTCTCGCTCGGCCTCGCCACGCAATCCGGTTTGGTGGGCCAGCTCGTCACCGTTTACCTCAACGGCCTGCCGGACGACTATCTCGAAACCTATCGCGAGAAGATTCGCAGCCTCGCCGCCGCCGACGTGCTGGCCGCCGCGCGCAAATACTTCGATTCCGCAAACGCGCAGATCATCGTCGTCGGCGACCGCGAACAAATCGAAGAGCAAGCCGCGCTCTTCGGCCCCCTCACCGTCTACGACGCGCAAGGCAACTTGATCTAGCCACTGAGGCACAGAGACGCAGAGCAGCAGAAAATGGAAAAGGGAAAAGGGAAAATAGGACCGCCAATTCCCATTCCTCGCATAGGCCCGCTCCTTCTGCCTCTTGTCGCTTGCGTGCTTGCGTCCCTCTTTGCCGGCTTGCTTCTTCACGCGGAGCAGAAGGAGTCGCGGAAGCGGCTCGAACTGAATACCGCGACGGCTGAAGAACTCGACACCTTGCCCGAAGTCGGCCCGAAGCTCGCGAAAGCCATCGTACAATTTCGCGAGAAGAGCGGGCCGTTTCGCCGCGTGGAAGACTTGCTTGCCGTGCCCGGCATCAGCAAGCGCCGGCTGGAGAAAATCAGGCCGCACGTCTTTGTCGAAACTAAGAACTAACCAAGAACGTAGAACTCAGAACTCAGAACGCAGAACTCAGAGCGAACACCCCCGGAGATCCCTCGCGGCGCTCGGGATGACAGCATGGCTTATCAACCGGCCACTTCATCTTTCACTTCCGCTCATTCTTCGAGCCTCGCGCTTGCCACGTCACGACTCGAGCCTTCCGCCTCGAACCTCATACCGCGGATCTACGAAGCGAGTGCTCGACGATTTTCAGTGTGAGCGTGATCAGCACGGCGAATGCCTGTATCACGAGGAACGTTTTCACGAAAAAGTACGCAAACGCCGCTGCGCCGCCGAGCCACAGAATTTCCTCTGCAAGATCGCGCGCCAAATGCAGATCCCTCGCTTCGCAAACTCAGAACTCAGAACTCAGAACTCAGAACTCAGAACAAGCAACCCCGGAGATCCTTCGCTTCGCTCAGGATGACGGCGCGTGATTTAGCTAGCCTCCTGAACGCCGGTTTCGGTAGTCGCTCCGGAAGGAGCTTTTTTGGAGGACTAGAAGTTGTTTCCGGGCTCTACGTTTTTTTCTTCCGAGTTCTGCGTTCTGAGTTCTTAGTTCTGAGTTCTGACTTAACTCACAGCCGCTGATGCGTGGGCTTGCGCGCGCCGCTGCCCGGCTGGCCTGACTCCGGCTGCGGGATACGGATGGGCACCTGGTCGGTGATGGTGAGGCCGTAGCCTTCCAGCGCGGCGAGCTTGCGCGGGTGATTGGTGAGCACGCGAATCTTGCTCAAGCCGAGGTCGAGAAGGATTTGCACGCCGATGCCGCTCTCGCGCTGCACCATGCGCTGGCGCGCGGCGTCGCGGTCAAGCTGTCCGCGCGCATGATAGACCACGCGCGCCACCTCGCCCGGCGTGCCGGCCGGCTCGATGCCGAAGCCGCGTCCGGTGTGATGCAGATAGACGAACACGCCGCACTCTTCCGCCGCAATGGCGGCCAGCGATTGCGCGATGATCTCCGTGCAATCGCAACTGGTGGCGCCGAAGACGTCGCCGGTCAAGCAGTGCGAGTGCACGCGCACCAGCGGCGAGGGGGCCTTGTTCGGCTCGCCGCGCACCAGCGCCACGTGCATTTCGTTGTCGGCTTCGCTGGAGTAAGCAATCATGCGGAAGGTGCCGTAGCGCGTGGGCACATCGGCTTCGGCCAGGCGGCGCACGTAGCGCTCATGCTGCATGCGGTAGCGGATCAACTCCGCGATGGTGAGCAGCTTGAGGTTGTGCTCGCGGCAGAACTCGACGAGCTGCGGCACGCGCGCCATGGTGCCGTCGTCGTTCATCACTTCGCAGATCACGCCGGCGGGCGTCAGCCCCGCGATGCGCGACAAATCCACCGACGCCTCGGTCTGTCCGGCGCGCACCAGCACGCCGCCGCGCCGCGCGCGCAGCGGAAACACGTGCCCGGGCCGCGCCAGATCCGCGGGCCGCGTGAGCGGATCAATCGCCGCGAGAATGGTCATCGCGCGGTCGGATGCGCTGATGCCGGTGGTGGTGCCGCGCCGCGCGTCAATGGATTCGGTAAACGCGGTGCCGAAATTCGAGGTGTTCGACGGCGACATCAGCGGCAGGTGCAACTCGTCGCAGCGTTCTTCGGTGAGCGCCAGGCAGATCAGCCCGCGGCCGTGCTTGGCCATGAAATTAATCGCGTCGGGCGACACTTTTTCCGCGGCCATGGTGAGATCGCCTTCGTTCTCGCGATCCTCATCATCCACGATGACCACCATGCGCCCCTGGCGAATTTCTTCAGCGGCCTCTTCCACACCGGCGAAATGTGCTTCGCGGCTGCTCATCGCTTATCACTCGTCACAACAGAACTCTGAAAACATAATAAAGCAAGATGCCGAAGGTTGCAGCGCCGGGCATGGTGAGCACCCACGCCAGCATCACGCGCCCGGTGACGCCCCAGCGCACCGCCGTAAGGCGCCGCGACGCGCCCACGCCGATAATGCAGCCGGTAATGGTGTGCGTAGTGCTCACCGGGATGCCGGCCTGCGCGGTGCCAAACAGCGTTAGCGCGCCGGCTGTTTCCGCCGCGAAGCCGCCAAACGGAGTCAGCTTGGTGATGCGCTGGCCCATGGTCTTGACCACGCGCCAGCCGCCGGCCATGGTTCCCAGCGCAATCGCCGCATGACACGCGATAATCACCCACCACGGCGGATGCGGCACATCTTCCGCCAGCGCGCCTGCGGAAATCATCGCCGCCCAGATGATGCCCATGCCTTTTTGCGCGTCGTTGGTGCCGTGCCCGATGCTGTAGCCCGCCGCCGACAGCAGTTGCAGCCGCCGAAACCACTTGTCGACTTTGCGCGGCGCCTGCCCGCGCACGATCCACGTGGTCACGATGGTGACCGCGGTGGCCGCAAACATGCCGATGAACGGCGCAACCACGATGAACGCCATGGGCAGGATCCAGCCGTCCACCTGAATCGCCCCGAAGCCCGCCTTGGCCACCGCGGCGCCTCCGTAGCCGCCCATCAGCGCGTGCGACGAGCTGGTGGGCAGCCCGAGGTACAGCGTAATCATGTTCCACACGATGGCGCCCATCAGACCGGCCAGGATCACGTGCTCGTTGATGACCTCCAGGTGCACCAAGCCCTTGCCCATGGTTTTCGCCACGGCCACGCCGAAGACGAATGCCGCGAAGAAATTCCAGAACGCCGCCCATGCCACGGCGGGGAGGGGCGCAAGCACGCGCGTGGAAACCACGGTGGCGATGGAGTTGGCTGCGTCGTGCCAGCCGTTGGAGAACTCGAAGGCCAGCGTGATCGCGATGATCAGAATCAGAAGGGTTTGCGCGTCCATGCGAGAGGTCAGGCGTTTTTCAAGCTTATCGTCTCGAGCACATTGGCCACGTCTTCGCACTTGTCAATCGCGTTCTCCAGCACTTCGATCAGCTCTTT